>CAYGHU010000001.1:0-44210 GCA_964349785.1 uncultured Dehalococcoidaceae bacterium
TGCCCGTCGTGCGCCTGGGAGTCACCTGACAATCCGGCCGAGATTCTGCCACCGACAGACGAGGATGGTTCGCCCGCTCCCGAGCCAGCGAAGGCAACACGACCTGCGCGGCCGGAACCGGAACCGTGCCCAGATTGCGGAGGGCGAAAGTGGCGGACGAGCGCCCGTTGCAGAAACTGCCGCATGGCGTGCCACGGGACGAGATGGCGGTACGTCAGTGGGTGCCGGTGCGCCGACTGCAAACTCGCCCACGCGGAGTACATGCGCAAATACACAGACCAGCGCAAACGGCGCAAGCAGGCTGCCTCGTGACCACAGTTCACGTCGAGCGTCGATGAGCGCACTCGCAGCAACGGCACAGGGGAACGGCTGGTGGCGCTACGGGGAAGGCACGTTCGTCTTCAAGGAACATCCGGTGGTGCTGCGGCTCCGGGATGTCCACACGGACGATGGGCATGTCATCGCGAACGTCCATTGCTTCGAGGACACCGGCGACGGCTCCGGCGAGACCCGCTTCCTGGCACGAGCTCGAGTAAACCTTACTAGCGACCGCTCCCTTCCTGGCTTCGTGCGAGCCTGCCAGTCCGCCTATAAGTGGATGGACCCGGCGATACCGGGCAAGAAGGGCGAGCCTGCCACGCCGCCGGCAGACCGCTGGGGGCCGCTGCTCGACAAAGTCTGCGTTGTGCTCATGGAGCAGATGGACTCCAAGGGGACGCGGACTCGCCTTACGCCGATGGTCGGGGCCGAGCTGGCGCAGCCGATGGCGTTCCGAGGCTTCATCCCCGCCAACACAGTGAGCGGCATCATTGCCCACGGCGGGACAGGAAAGTCCATGCTGTCCGTCCTGCTGTGTCTTGCCGTGGCTACCGGGCAGCGCATCGGCCCGTTCGAGCCGCTGATTCAGGGGCCGTGTCTCTACCTCGATTGGGAGAACGACGACAAGATGCACCGTCGTCGCCTCACGCGCCTCTGCGACGGCCTGGGGCTGCCGTTCCCGAACAACATCATGCACTACGCCGCTCGCGGGAAGCTGACGAGCGCCGAGAGTGACATCGTCGAGCTGGCCTACGAAGAAGGGGCCGTGTTCTCCGTGCTCGACTCCATCGGCTTTGCGGCCGGCGGGAACCTCAACGACTCCGAGGTTTCGACGCACGCGGTCAACGTCTTGAAGCACATTCCGGGCACGAAGGTCATGGTCGCGCACGTCACAAAGGCCGCTGCAGAGTTCGGGGACAGCACCAAGACACCGATCGGCTCGGCGTTCTTTTGGAACGGGCCGCAGGCGGTCTACGAGCTGCGCGTGAGCGAGGACCTGGACAAGGCCGAGGCCGTGTTTGCTGTCTCCCAGAACAAGGCCAACGTAGGGCCAAAGTTGAGGCGCCCGGTCGGGGTGAAGCTGGTCTTCCAAGATCCAGACGGGCCGATCTTTGCTGACGAGCACGAAGTGAAGGATGGCGAGGTGGGGGCCGAAATCTTGCCGCTGCCGCTTCGGGTTCGCGACGTGCTGGGGCGCCTGGGGGCGCTGACGACGGCTGCGATATGCGACGAGCTGGGTGTGGTCACGAAACCGGAGTCCGAAAGCGTGGGGCGCATCCTGCGGGACATGCGGATGAAGAAAATCGTGACATCCCTGGCTCCGGAGTTCGGGACGAAGCGGACAGACTACCGCTGGGCGCTCGCGGTGCAGGACGAGAACGAGCCTACGCCGCTCCTGGGGCGCTGTCGCTGCGGGAAGCCGGCCGATCGGTATCACGACATCACAGGCGTCGCGTGCTGCGAGGCTCACAGTGGCTAGGCCGGAGTGAGCGTCACCCTGACGTAGGGGCCGGACTTGAGGTCGACGTCGACCTCGGCGATTTTCATGTGCTCCCAGGTGTCATTGACGAGGGCCTTTGCGTCTCTTAGTCCGTCGAGAAGTGTTTTCGCGCCGCCTACGGCGTTGTCTGCGTCGAGCGGTGCGTACAGGCCGGCAGTTCGTGCGCCTTTCAGGCACCAGACGAGCGACACGGCGACGCGGTCCGGTGCTTGCCACTTCTTCTCCCGCACGGCGACCTCGGCGAGCAGGTGCACGTCTCCGCGGTACTCGGCAACAGCCTGCGCCTTGGCTCGCCAGTAGGCGCGGCCGTTCGGGGACAGGTGGCGCGGTGGGAGTGGGAGCTCGATGACGAGCGGGTTCACCAGCGGCGGCGGTAGGTGTGGATGATGGCGGCGGTCGAGGCCGTGAACGCGGCTAGGCTCGCCACCAGGGAGCACACAAGGAGCATCCTCACTCTGAGAGCCGGAACGGGTTGTCCCTCTCGGGCGGCAATCCGCCTCCGAGCATCTTCTCGAACAGCTTGCGGACCGCGCGCCAGGCGGCGAGGCCGATGGCTGAGCGGATCACGATGGAGAGGGTGTTGAAGTCCGGCGTGTCCTGGTAGAGCACGCCGGAGCTGAGGACGATGAACGCGAGCACGGCCAGGGCGTCCCGCTCTGCCTTGCGTAGCGTCTCAGGCTGGCCGAAATAGAGTCGCTGGGCCTTCCGCCACAGGTCGCTCATGCGCGTGCCGGCCAGTCCCAATACACGCTCGGCTTGTTGTCCGGGTCGGGGAATTGGCTGATGTGCTGCACCGACGTCTGCCAATCGGCGACGGACGGGCGATCGTTCGAGCCGTCCCGGAGAACTTGAAGGTTTACCGTCCCGGTGGTGCCCCAGACGCGAACGATGATCGCGGCGCGTGGGCCGTCGAGGTCGGGGTGGAAGTAGTGGACGATTCGACCTACTGACAGACCTTCCATTTACTTTGCCTCCTCGTACGCTTTCTTCACGGCTGCGGACGATTGACTGACGACAGCGCCAAGCCGGTTCTGCTGGAGCGTGTAGCCGTCGAGCAGGCTATTCCCGGTGGCGAACGCTGAGCCGTTCCATGCCTGCAGGCGCTTGAGTTGTGCCGCTGGGTCAGTCAGGCCGGTGAGGGCCTGGGCGACGGCTGCTGTCAGTGGGTCGGGCATGTCTTCCTCCTCGTTGGCGTCACGGACGGCACGGACCCACGCTCGGGCGTATCGGTCGCTGGCGCAGGCGGTCGGCGCGGTGCCGTACTTCGCTGCGAGCTCCTTGTGCTGCCACAGGTTCTTGCCGGCGCCGCTCGATACCGCTGGGCCTATCAGGGGCCGGAGATCCCTAACCAGCCGGCAGAACGTGTCCTCCGCGGCTGGGGTCAGGGGCTCGCCGTAGTTCGGGGCCAGTCCGCCCTCGGCTTCGATGCTGATGGTGGTGGTGTTGGCATCAGGGCCTCCGCTCGTCCAGGTGCAGGCGAACAGCGGGTACATCTGGATGAGCAGGCCATTCTCACGGAGCACAAAGTGCACGCTGGCGGTCGCGTTCGCGGTGTAGCGTCCATCGGGGCCGCGCGAGGTGTCGAGGAAACGGTTAGGGATGCCGTCGCTGAATTCGTCTTCGCGTCCTACGACGGAGTGCACCGCAAGTGCCCTGCATGAGTTCCTCTGCGAGTAAACTTTGTCGGGCACGCCGGGTCGGTGCTGAGCCCAATCGATCCAGCCGTCAGGTGTAATGCCCAAATGCTCGCGCCTCCACGATGAATCATCGTGAGTCCACGAGCATTAGGCAAGATGCGGGAAAGGGTTAGCCGGGGTCTTGGTCGCTCCCGTCCGGGTAGCAGATGCCGATCGAACCGTCTTCGTAGGCGCTCCAGCAGTCTCCGGTGATACCTGTCAGGGAGCGGGCGAGCAGCGCCACGAGCGCAAGCCAGAGGATCATTTCTGGTTCCTCGTCCAGCCAGCGGGGCCTGAGGCTCGCGGCTTCATCTTCTCAACGTCGGCTTCGGTGAACAGGCGCACGCGTTCGGTTGCCTGAATGCCTATGCCGCGTTCCTTGGCGCGGCGTCGGATCAGGGATGCCGAGACCCCCAGTCGCTCGGCGATGTCGGCGGCGGTGAGGTAGGACAGTGTCACAGCAAGACTCCCTGATTCATGGGCACGGCTGGCGCCTTCTTCGGAGCGTCGAGCAGGCGCGCCTGGGTCGAACGATACCCGTTGTGCTCGGCCTCGGTCGCGTAGGTGTCCTCGGCGGTGCCGTCGAGCGCGACGCGCTTCACGGTGGCCTCGGGCTTTGCCCAATCGTGCCAGGGCGTCGGGTGCGTCTCCGGGCATAGGCGCGGCTGGCATTGGTGGCCTCGGGTCTTGTCGGCGTTCCAATGGATGACCACGGGTTCGCCTTTGTACTGATGGGCGGGCGCGTTCTTCACGTGGTAGGCGGGCATTTCGCAGGTGCAGAGTCCCCATGGATCGTAGCTACCGGGCTCGGGGTTCAACTGCTCGTGCTGGATGCGGATGTCGTGGAAGGCGAACGGGCTGAGCGAGCCTAACCGCTTCCCATTCTCACCGAACAGGAACACGGCGCCGCAGCTGGGATTCTGGCACTCGCGGTATCGGGGTGGGTTGGCATCGGCCGGCCACGGTGCGAGCGCGCCGTTACACTCCGGGCAGATCATTTGGGCAGTCCGTGGGCCTGGCGGGCCTCGATGGCCTTGGTTTCGAGGTAGTCGGACAGGCTGATCCGCTGCTGCTCCTGCTCGAACGGGAGGCCAGCGGCGCGCAGGTGCCGAACGGCGCGTAGCAGGATGAGTAGGTCGGGCTCGGTGAGGATGATAGTGATCATCGGTGTCCTCTCAGTTGGTCGATGATGCAGAAGGCGATGGCCCCCCAGAGGGGAGCCACCACCAGGACGAAGGCGAGAATCACGAGAGCTCTGCCAGTAGCAGCGCCTTTGCGTACTTCGCCTCTTGCCTGCCAAGGTTCCGGCCGTAGTGGCGGTCGTTCGAGCTGATGATTGCGGTGAAAATGGCGCCGCGCTCCGGGCTCCAGTCGGCTTCTTCGCCAACCATGAAACCACCCGGAATGTAGATAGGCGGGACGGCTCCGAGCAGGTCCCACATGTGCGCTTCGCTCATTTCTACCCATGCGGTCGACTCCGCTTTGTGAGCGTCGGTGATTGCTGGGAACGGCCATGCGTCGCGGCTGTCGATGATGGTCACAGCAGGGACTCGGCGATCTGCGTGCCGTACCAGCGAGCCATATTTGAGAGCTGGCGCTGCCAGGCGCCGGCCTCGGCCTGGACCTTCACCGCTCGCGCGGCTAGTCGCTCAATTCGGGCATCTCGCCGCATCTCGAATCGGTTGGGGTTCTCCGTGCTCATTTTGATGTGT
The DNA here is from genome assembly GCA_964349785.1 of uncultured Dehalococcoidaceae bacterium. GTDB lineage: Bacteria > Chloroflexota > Dehalococcoidia > UBA2979 > UBA2979 > JAIBBD01. The sequence continues at coordinate 5,208 of CAYGHU010000001.1, forward strand.
CCTCCAAGACAGTGCTAACGCCGAAGCGAAGGGCGGAAGGTAGCGGGTCCGAAACCTACTTAGGGCGATTGGTTTGGCGGTCGAGCCATGCCGCGCACTCTTCGCAGACAGGCACTTCGCCGAGGATTGGATGCCTGACGGTTTTGGTTGTGGTGTTTGGGCAGAGTGCGAACCATTGGCAATTCATGATTCGCAGTCCTCGCCACCGCAGCGGGTCGAGAGCGAGCGGCGAACGATTTGGTACTCGGCGCCGTAGATATCGGTGTAGTCGTTGTCGGCGACGTTCGAGCGGGCCATATCCATCTCGACGCAATAACCGCAGTAGTACAGGCCCTCGCGGTGCTCCCCGTCTTCGTCGGCGAGGAGCTGGAACATTTGCTTCGTGGCGGGCTGGCGGGTGGCGGTCTTAGGCATTGACCGACTCCTTGTGGATGGTGTCGCACATGTAGGGCGGGATAACCGTTCTGCATCGGTTACCCATAGGGAAAAACGGGCGGCGCGTACGGCGGAGAGCAGGATTCGTAGCTCATCGTCTGAAACGGTGATCGTGTTCATCCTGCGTGGCTCCATCCGCGAGGGCTGCGGGCCTGGCCCATCGTGAAACGGCGGTATTCCTCGTCTTGCTTGCGGTCTACCGGGTCTTTCGACTCGCGGTACACGGGGCAGGTCGTTTCATGGCTGCCGTATCGCAGGGTGAATTGGGCGTGCGGTGCGAGGGTCGAGACGTAGCAGTTACAGGTCATCTGTGTCCTCCAAGACGTTTGGTCGTCGGTCAACGATGAACCGGCGCCACGTCTGTTCTACCCTTGTTCGTCGTAGGGTTGCAATAGGGAACGGCAATATATGACGCATCGTCGTCGAATAACGACACATCGTCGTCACCAGAGGGAAACGGATGTCTCCGGTATCAGCATCCGTTGTTATGGCTGAGGCTAACGGTATCCCTCGGTAATGGCGCCGAGGTGCCGGGCCTCACCATCCCTGTACTTGACAAAACGTGAGATTAACAACGCTCGGTCATACCGGAGAGGGAAACGGAGACATCCGCCATTGCTATCCGTTGTTATGCGTGGGGCTAACGGAACTCGTTATCGTCAACTGCAGATTCGGTGACGACCAATCGTCGCCAGATAACGCTGTCAAGTGTATCGTCTACAGGAGCGAAGCCTCCCCAGGGCGAGAGCGGAGGTAGACAAGTAAGGGCGGGTATTGTCTTAGACGCAGACTCGCTGCGCTGCGTTTGCTTAATACCGAATCCGGTAATTAGTCACTGACTACAGTCACCATGGACGGAGCTAAAGCTCTACTCTCCCGAGGGGCTTTGAACCTACGGTTCTAAGGACTCCCTTTCGTCCCTTCCTGGTATTCGCTACTCTCATTCCAATGACTGACTCGGCGCGTTCCCTCGACCTGGTGAACCTCGATGCATCTGACATCGCCACCATTGCCGATTCCCTCCCCAGCCTCCTCGACGAAGCGTTACCCCTGCTGTGGGGTCTGCTACGGAGTCGTAATAGTCGCGAGAAAGCGGCCATTCTTGGCATGGCGAAGGGCGAAGGGCGCCGCTCCGCGGCTATTCGTCTCGGAATCAGTCCCATCGAGCTCTATAACCTGATGAACGAGGACCCGGATCTACGGGAAGCCATCGAATTCGCTGAAGCTATCGCGATTGCACAGCCGGAAGGCGAGCTGAGGCGCCGTGCGCTGGCCGGCAATGACGACAGAGGGTCAATGCGAGCGTTGGAGATCTACCTCAAGCGGCATGATCCGGCATACCGCGACGCTCCCAGCACGCAGATAACGTTGGTCAATGAGGCCAGTAGGGCACAGGCATCCGTCCAATCACGATGGGTCCCCACAGCCTCGGATTCTGCATAACAGGTATAGTGCGAAGCCCACTCACGGCAGTGCTATCGTTTCCGTAGTCACGTCACTATCGAATCAGGACGCGACATAATCCGCTGCCTCGAAGGACGGGGGGTGGGTGGGGTGACCGGGATGCGTGGGCGCCCGTTTCCCTATCGGGGTCCCATAGCCATCCATGAGCATCGTGCAGAGAAAAATAAAAACCGGTGCGGCGGAATTTCGTCGGATTTTATGAAACCCGTGCGGGGGTGTTCAGCGTCCCCAGGTATCGGGACTGGCGCCGGGGGTGAGGATGCCGATGAGGAGGACAACGGCGAGGCCGGCGAGGATGAGGAGGGAGTCTTTGGACACGGTGGTGGGAGTGTAGGTGGTGGGGAGGTGGAAGTGAACGTCTAGACATCGTCTGCGGCGCGATGAATAATCGTGACCTTGGAGGATTAGGCAGATGACGTTTCCCTACGAAACAACGGAACTGGACAGGGCAATAGGGGTGATGCGGGACGCCGCAGACGCGCCTGGCAGGCCGATTTACGGCAGGACGGGAGTGTCCCTGGCCGACCTTGAGCGGGCTACTCTCCAGATGGCAGACGCGCCGCAGAAGATGTCCCCGCTGGACCAGGCGTTCGATCGGCTTGGGCAGACGACCGAGGGATTGCGAGCGCGCATCGAGCAACTGGAGAAGCGGCTCGCACCGCTGCTGTGTCACCGGCCTCAGAACGAGGTGGTGGACAAGGTTGGTGTCCTGGCTCCTTCGTCGGATTTGGTAATGCGGCTGAACGGTGGCGAGCACCTGTTGGGCGACCTTTGCGGGCGGCTCGACTACCTGCTCGACAACCTGGACTGCTGACGTGCCCGGTATCGATGGAGCAACGGACCGCCCGACCTACGAATTCCGCACGACGTGTTTTAACTGCCACCACCGGGTGACGTTCACCATCCCGAAGGGTGTGACGGCGCAGGCGTATCTGTCCGGGGCGCCGTGCCCGATGTGCGGGTGCTCTCCGGTGAAGGGGACGACTTGGGTGTTCACCGAGCCGCGGATTGACCGGAAGCCGAAGCCTTGGTGGCGGCGATGAACCGGGATGCCATCGCGACTGCGATTGCGGAAGCCGAGCGCTTTCTGAAAGCCGCCAAGGTGTTCGAGGCGGAAGACACGAGGCGTTACGGATTGGCTTCCGGCGGCGCCTTCTCAACCGAAGCCAACGTTGAGCACGCCGCGATGAAGCGGGCGAGCATGGACCTCACTCGGGCGCTGGCACGGATGCGGCGGCGATGAGGGGGTACGACGCCTGGAAAACGCATGACGTCGAGGCTGAGGCCGCGGAGATGCGGGCGGAGGCGTTCGCGGAAGAGATGAGCTGGCCGGACGATGACGGGCCGGTGCGGTGCCCGGACTGCGATGCGGTGATCCCGGACGGGGCGAAGGCGCATGTGTGCTTCGAACCGGTGCTGGCGTGAGCCGAATCACGTTCGCGTACGAGCTGTGGAAGAAGGGCTTGGTGCCGGACAGCGAGGTGTACCGGGCGCTGTTCGATGGGGACGACGCTCGGTTGGAGCGGGCTCGCGACATCACGGCGGAAGTGACCGTCGTCGAACTGGACCCGCGCGATGTGGCTGTGGAGCACGAGGGCGGTCGCATCACGAAAGCGGTGGTGCTCCGATGACCCAGCTCGCCCTATCGCATACAGCGGACCCCTCCTCCTCCCACGAGGCAGCGGTCCGGAGCAACGCCCAAGCTCACCGCAGGGTCGTCGTTGCCAAGCTCAAAGAGGCCCCTGGAATGACCGGAGCCGAGCTGGCGTCATTGCTGCCCTTCGACGTGTACGAGACGCGCCGCCGACTAAGCGATGCTCTCCGCTTCGGGGAAGCGCGCCAGGGAGTCGTGCGCCAATGTCGCATCGCCGGTACTAGCGCCGTCGAGTGGTGGCCGGCGTGAGGCTGCGATTCTGGCGGAAGAACGAACCGCGCCGTCCGGACGCTGAGGCGACCGCGAAGCTGACGTTCCACAACTTTGTCATCTACCTGGGCGTCGATGAGTGCGACCCAATCGAGATGGCGAACGCGTACCGGGCAATCCCAAAGCGTGACGAGCATGAACTGACCCGCGACCGACTCATTGAGATTGCAAAGCAGGTGCTGGCCGAGGAACGGTGGGCGCGCGAGGCGCTGTACGACGCGACGTTTTCGCAGGTAATCGGTGGGCGGGCCTGAATGTGAAAGGCGCGGGCCGTGGCAGTCCGCGTCGTCTGCCCGATGAGCTAGAGCGGCGCGGGCGTATTCCCCGGAAGAACCGGACGACGTTCGAACACACCACCTGCGAACGGAAGCGGGAGTACCGCACGGCCGCGGACGCCAACGCCGCGACGATGCTATTCAACGAAGAGGACCGCGTCGGGCTGCGCGCCTACCTCTGTCCCGACTGCCGAATGTGGCATCTGGGCCATTCTCGCTAACCGCTTCCTCTCCAGGCGCCGCGCATGGGACTGCTGGTTCGAGTGTTGCCGGCACAAACCGGCCGCATGAACCGGGCGCTGGCACAGCTCCGGCGGGCCGAAGTCCTTCCTGCCCTTCGTCTGCGCCGCCATGTCTCCGGCCGCGCGCTTTGCGTCCCACGTCGCGGCCTGCTTTTCCCGCTTCACCGCCAGCCGCTCGGGCTTCGAACGGAACCACTCGATGATGTCCGCCTTGAAGAACCGGCGCATCCCGCCGCGCGTGCGGATGGTGCGTATCTCGCCCGACCTTTCGAGCTCGGCAAGCCACGAATGGCCGATGCTACCAAGGTTCGCCCGTATCTGGGCTGGCGACGCCCACACGACCTCTTCCCACGTGATCGGCCCGTCCACGATGAACAATCGTAACAAGTCGCTGTACCATCGTCGGCAGTGACAGCCGAACTTTCGATGTGGCCTCCCATCGACTACGTCGAGGCGATGCTCGGTGGGCACCCTGCGCCAGTCCATCCGGAGACCGGCGTGAAGCTGTGGGACCATGGTCTCCGGCTCTCCAAAGAGCAGCGGAAAATCCTCGTCTCAGGCGCCCGCTACAAACAGATTTGCGGCGGCGTGCGTGCCGGCAAGTCTTGGGTGGGCGCGGTCCACATCTACATCGACTACCTGTGGCGGCAGCGTCACGGGTTCGGCGACGACAAGTATCTCGTCGTCGCGCTCGGCTACATCCAGTGCGAAGAGGAGATGAACCACCTCCACCGGCTGCTCGAAGAGGACGGGATTCCCCACTACTTCTCGACGCCGAAGCAGGACTCGTGGCGAATCTGGTTCCCGCACAACAACGTCGAGATCAGCACCAAGACGACGGCCGATGTGCCGAAGCTGTCCTCCAAGGCGTACCGCATGGTCGTCATGGCGGAAGCAAACCAGTCCGTGCGAGAGGCGTACCAGAACCTCAAGGAACGGACTTCGCAGACGCGCGGCGCCGTCATCCTGGAAGGCACCTTCGAAAAGGCCCTCCCTTGGTATGCCCAGATGCAGGACGAGTGGTCGAAGCCGGGAGCCGAGGGCGAGTCCTTCGAGCTGCCGACCTGGTCGAACATCGTCAACTACCCCGGCGGGCGGGATGACCCCGAAATCCTCCAGCAGGAAATTGGGATGTCCCCCGAGCGGTTCATGGAGCGCTTCGGCGGAAAGGCCGGCCGGCGGTCCGACCTTGTCATGCGCTACGCCGACGAACGCTACTGCGTCGCGCACCGCTACCCGAACTTCGCCACGAGCTTCGACCCCGAGGGGGAGGTAATCCTCTGGGGCGACCCCGGCAGCACGCACGCCTACGCCGTGGCGGCAATCCAGTTCGACCAAGACCCGATAACGAAAGCCGAGACCGCCTGGGTATTCGACAGCATCTACCGCTGGAACCTCGACGCAGAGGCCATCATCGAAGAAGCCGCCAACCGTCCTTGGGCGGCGAACGTGTCGTCCATCGTGCTCGACTTCGCTGCGCGCCAGCAGAACGCAAACGGCCCGGCGAACACGGAGCAGTGGGCGAAAGGCTGGCTGCGAAAGACCGGCCGGCAGATTTACGTGGAGACGCAGCAGGTGCCTTTGCAGGTGGGTTACGACGTCCACAAGCGGGCGCTGCTCAACGACTGGCCCGAGGACGTTGCTCGAGCGACGTTCGACCGCGAAGGAGTCATGCGGCGCGTCACGAACCCCGAGGGCAACCGCATCATGTTCGCCCCCGGCGCGTGTCCGGCTGTGTGGGGCGGACACGTCGATGGGCAGTTCTACCAGGGCGAGTATTCGCTGCACCGCCAGAAGCGAAACCGGGAAGGCTCACAGGTGGGTGACGACCCGATTCCTGTGGATGACGACATGATCAAGGCCATCAACTACGGCGCGTATCACCGCTGGGGAGCATCGGGCCACGCACGGCGGCTGGACTACACTCCGCGGACATGGGAACTCGTCGTCGCGTCATAACCTGTTCGTGACGATGGATCATCGTGTACTCTCGACGAAATGCCGGATGCGATATTTGCTGTTCCGCGCCCGAAAGGGTATAGCCCGCCGAACTTCCAGAAGGTTGAGGAGCTTCTAAAAGAGCTCAAGCGGGAGCGCCAGCCCGTCATTAACCGCATCTGGGCGATGAAGAGGGCGCGAAGGGGTGATTGGCGTTACATCATCCAGCGCATCCCGGCTCCTTACCGGACGTACATCCCTGACCCGGACCTCCCGGTGGTGCGCGACATGCTGCAACGCATCGTCGGCCTCATCACCCGGCAAGAGCCCATCTTTCAAGTCACCCCGGCCTCCGGCCGACCGCCGGAAGTCCACGCTGCCTCCAAAGAAGAGGCGCGGCTCCACGCGCTGCGACTGACCATCGAAGACCAGCAGGACAGGCCCGTCTACGCGATGGGCATCGATGCACAGGTGGCCTGGGGCGAATCGTGGATTGGAGTGTGGCCGGACCCGACCCGGCTCGGTGGCGATTACGAACGGGAGAAGGGCGAGGACGCCAAGGATTACGGCCACCGCTACGAAAAGCTGATGGCGCGCGGCGGAGTCCCTATCCAGTTCGTCGACTTTGACCCGCAGGGCGTCTTCCCGAAGTACAGCCGCGAGCGGTTGGCGATGGTCATCATCGAGACCGAACACTCCCTCACGGATATCGACCTCGGACTCGGCTACAAGCCCATCGGCTCGGACGGGAAAATCGTCGCATGGCATAAGGGGACGCTCGGCGAAGCGCAGGTAGCTGACCGCGAAGAGTCCCCCGAAGGCTCAGTGAGCGCGGTGGTCGACCGCCGCACCGATGACGACCCGCAGGGCCAGTCCGCCATGTTCCCGAGCAAGGTGAAGAAGGTCATCTACTGCGACTCGTGGGTGTGCGTGACGTACATCGACGGCAAGAAGGCCGGCGAGACCTGGGAGCACAACTACGGTTTCGTGCCCATCGTCCCCGCCCTCGGCGAGCAGACGAGCGACCGCGACCCCGCGTGGCAGTCCGCCGGCCTCGCCGACGCCGTCCTCAAGGTGGCGGAACAGCTTGTCCTCCAGGCCGCGATTATGACTGCGAGCGCGATGCGGAACGGATTCCCGACAGCGTTCTTGAAGAACCCGGCGCACGGCATCACCCAGCCCCGCGGCAACGAGCCCGCGACCCGGCCGGTGGCGCTCGGGATGATGAACTTCCTCGGGCCGCAGGAGGAAATCCTCTTCCCCTACAACCAGGCCAACATGAGCCAGGACTTCTACCGGAACCTGGAATGGCTCCAAGACCAACTCGAAAACGCCACTCCCAGCAACTTCGGGAAGGCTGTCGGCAGCGACATCGCGGGCTACGCAATCGCGCAGATTCGGAACGCCCAGCTCAGCTCGCTCGCCCCGGTCTACAAGAACGCCGCGCGGCAGTGGCGGAAGATCGGCTACATCCTCCGGCACATCATCCGCACGGAATTCCCCGGCGGTATCTACCTTCGCGGTGCCGTCGAGGAAACAGACACCGGCCAGAGCTTCCAGCCGGTCATGAAGTACGGCCCGGAGCACTGCACCGACTGCGCCATCAACGTGATGATCGAAGAGGGCATCCCGCAGGACGAGATGTCTCAGCAGAAGATGGCGATCGAGCTCGGCCAGGCCGGCTACTGGTCGCCCCGCCGCGTCATGGAAAAGACCGGCGTTGAAGACCCCGACGCCGAGGGCCAGGAAATCCGCGACGCCACGCTGCGGAACTCCCCCGGCTACGCGCAGCAGGTCCTCACCCTCGCGATGGCGCTCAATGCCGAGCGATACGGCATGGTCGAGGAGGAGTCGAACGACCCCTTCAAGCAGGCGCTCGCGGCGGCGAAGCAGAAGGTAATCGGTGCCCGGCCCGGTGCGGGGACGATGTCCGGCGGGCAGCCCCCGAACGAGGGCGGGCTCCCCCAGAACGCCAACCCCGGCGGGCAGCCCATTCAGCAGGCTCCTCCCCCGGCGACACCGCTCGAAGGTGGGCCGACCGCTGGGCCGGCTGCCAACCAAAGCCTGGACCTCAAAAGCGTGGCGGTCCCGCAGATGCCCGGCGGGCCAAAGATGCGGGAGACGGTGCCAGCGTGAGCGCCATCTCGGCCGACCCGATGCGGTCATCCGGGACGAAGCCCTACGGGGCGCCGCGCAAACCCGCTCCCGGTACGAACGCGATGACGGACGACGGGAAGCGTGTCGCTGACCTCATGTGGGAAGACGCCAAGCGGCTCGCCAACGCTATCGGCGGGGAGTCTCCAGACGATGCGATGGAACTCGACGAGCACGATGCATGGCTCATCCTGGAAACGGTGGCCGGCGTGCTGCCGCCCGCTCAGTGGAACGACCCGAACGCGCTGACCGACCTGTTCGAGCTCCGGCGGAAGTTCGCCCAGCTTGAGAGTCCCGAGCTCCGTGTGCTGGCATCGCAGCAGCGGCGAATCAAGGCGCTCACGCCCGACATCTCCATCACCCCGGCCAACCCAGCATTCGAAGCGATGCAGCGCCGACTCGCAAGGAGCGCCTAAATGCCGATGAAGTTTCCTCCCGCCGTCGAGCAGCACCGCGCCACTGTCGCGAAATACTTTCCGCCGGAACTGGTGGACAAGGCGCTCTACGTCATCCAGCACGAAAGCGGCGGCAACCCCGGCGCGGTGGGAGACGGTGGCGCTGCGCGCGGCCTGTTCCAGATTCAGGACAAGCGGAACTTCTCGAACCGCCCAGACGCGGCCTACCTGGACAACGCCGAGAACAACATCAAATACGCAGCCCAGCAACTCGGCGCGGCCAGGGGCGACTTCTCTGCGTGGGGCGAAGGCACCGAGAACATGGCGCCGTACGACCCAAAGACCGGCAAGGGGAAGTTCGGCGCGCTGGGGAACAACCCCTTCCCCGGTGGCGCGAGGACGCTCGAATACGTCGACGGTCGCGACAACAGCAAGCGGACCACACTGCCGGGCGACCCGAACGCCCCGGACTGGCAGCGAAACCCCCTCAACGGGCGGGCGCCTCTCGCGGATGGAGTGGAAATGACGACCCCAACCTCGAACCCGCTGGGTGACTACACCCGCCAGCGACAGATGCTCGTCGACGCCTTGGAGCGCGCCCTCCAAGTTACCCGGCAAACCCCGGACGACCAGAACGCCATCCTGAACCTGAACTACGCCATCAAGAACCTTTCGGAGTTCGATTCGGCGAAGGGCAATCAGGCCCTCCTCAAGGACAACAAGGCACAGACGGCATTCAACAACGCCGTGTCGCTGGGCGACTTCAAGCTCAGGTACGCCGCGGCCGGCTACAACCGCTACCTCGACAAGTCCAAGATGGCGCGCGACGCTGCGGCTGCCGAGCTCTCGGACATGCAGGCGCGGAACGAAGCAGCGCAGGCCGGCCCCAGCATGGGCGAGCGGTTCGACCTCGAAAAGAAGACCGGCGTCCTCGCGGGCGGGTACACCATTCCCCCGAGTTTCGAAGACGTCCATGCGAAGTGGAAGGAGAAGTTCGGCGTCGGCGATGAGCCCGATATGCCGGACGACCCGGACATCGCTATTCCGTCTTTCTCCAGCGATGAGGAACCGGGCGGGTACAGCGGCGGCGACCAATATGACGACACAGTCGAGACCAACGTCGAGTTCCGTCCCGGCAATCCCTGGAACGACCGCAGCGTCCAGCCGGAGAAGAAGGAATCGCGCAACGGGCTCGCCACGCCCTACGGCACCATCGGCTTCGGCTCGAAGGGCCCGTTCTGGGACACCCCGCTTTTTCAGTTCGAGCCGCTGTCTCCGGGCATGGGCGGCGAAACGTTTTCCAACGGCGAGCGGTACGCGTTCCAGAACGCATGGAAGAACCGCCCCTCGGTAGGCGACATGGGCGGGACGGCCGGCGACGTGGCGAATGCCATTCGCGGCGGCGTCGGTGGCCTCGTCGGTGGCGCAAAGAAACAGGCGGGCTCCGTGGACAACTGGTGGAACGCAATCAAGAAGCCGGACAAGTGGAAGTTCGGCATCCCTCACCTGGCTGGCGGGACGGACAACCACAGGGGCGGACCCGCGATGCTGAACGACGGAGCAGGGCCGGAGACCATCATCGGCCCGGACGGGAAGCCCTTCACCCTCCCTGGCGGGCCGCAGGTAGCAGACCTTCCGGCCGGTTCGGCGGTACTCCCCGCGGGTATCGACCCGAACGAGGCCATGTCCTACATGCAGATCCGGCAAGCCGCGCAGCAGCCGGATGAAGCGGAAGACCCGATTCAGCGGGCCGTGCGCGATGCTGACCCGAATGCTGAGCAGGCGACGAAGCAGGCGCTCTACAAGGCGATGGTCAACTTCCTGGCGATGAATGCGCCGCAGACACCGACCTACACCGGCTCCGGGCCTGACCCGTGGGCGCACAACCGCGTCCTCAGTGGGATTCCCGCCGACCCCGCGCAAGCGGAGGAACTAGCCGCCGCGGCAGCGAAGGGGAAGCGCTAATGCCGAACACCACCATCACCAACCAGGGGCAGGACCCCTACACTATCTCCGAGGACTTCGAGGGCAGCTACCAGCAGTGGCTGAACGAAACCGCAACTGCGATGGCGCAGCGGTATGCCACGGGCGATCAATCGATGCTCGATGGCCTCAGCGGCGCGACCGGCCCGGTGGGGCAGCCGCTCCGGACGGACTTCGGGAAGAACACCGTTTCCGACCAGACGGTTAACTTCTTCAAGCGCTACCTGCAAGCCTACGGATCAAGCGACCCGTACATCGGGCAAAACTTCGGAACTCCTCCGGGACGAAGTGCCACCTTCACCCAGAGCCCCAACTCCCCCTCGGTCCTCAAGGGACTCGACGGCAAGAATGCCATCGACCTCGGGACGCTCCAGGGGAAGAACTCGATTGACCTCGAAACGCTCCAGGGGAAGAACGCGCGCGACCTCCAAGCGGACACCGATGCGGCCGCGATGGCACGGTCGCAGGGGCAGTGGGACAACAACTGGAAGATCGCCTCGCTCCAGGACGCGACCTCGCGATGGAAGGCTGAGGGCGATTGGGGTGTCCAGAAATACGTTGCGGAGCTCGGGGAGAAGGGGGCGCTCGACCGGCTCATGCTCCAGCTCGGATTCGACCGGGAACGGCTCGCGCTCGATGCCAAGACGCAGCGCGACAACATGGACCTCGAATACAAGAAGCTCGCGCTCGAGATCGCGAAGTACGACGCGGAGCTCGCCGGCCAGCCGCAGAACATCTGGAAGTATGCCGCTTGGCTCCAGAAGCGCGGCCAGGTGGTCAACGGCCTGAACATTGCGATGGCGTCGTCCATCGTGCCGGCCGAATCCATCTCCGCGGCGACCGTGGCAAGCAGCGGCATCCCCGGCGCGGCTGCTATCGCCACGACGTTCATGGACGAGACCAACCAGATGAGCCCCACTCCGGAAGTGCAGCGGTATGCCGCCGAAGCGCTCCAGCGGAGCGGGCAGCCGCGCGTCGCGCAGGAAGGCACCGGCAGCATGGCGCCAGTGAGCACCACCACGACGCCGATGAACAACCTCTCCGCGCAGGGATTGCAGCAGACGACGGATTACGCCGCGCTGACGAACCAACTCCTCAACCGGAACCCGCTCCAAGCGGACGCGCCCTCCGTCTCGGACATGCAGGACATCACCACCGACCGGACGCGCGAGCTTGCTGGTGTCTCCGGCGGGAAGGGCGGATTCGGCTCATGGCAGGGGCCAACCACGAACGCGCTCGGCGTGAACGTGGGCGACCCTTCCGGGCAGAAGGTCGATTACCGCGCCTTCTACGACGCACCGTGGGCTCAACAGCAGATGAAGCTCGCGGACGTCGGCTCGGTGGGGAAGTTTCAAAACGACTTCCTCGGCGAGATGCAGCGCGCGCGACCGAAGGGCAACGCCACGGGCGCTGCCTCCTGGGGGTAGTCCATGCCTTTCGATAAGCCGTGGCGCTGGGCGGACAAAGAGCTCGTCCGGAACCAGCAGCAGCGCAAGTTCGAAGAGACCGCTCTCGCCACCGATGACGAGCGGCAGCGCCGTTTCTTCGGCCAGGATGCCGCCGACCCCGGCAATCGCTTCTGGCAAGGCACGGACCCGACACCGCAGCGGCAAGGCAACGCCTTCACGGACATGGTCGGCAAGGCGATGAAGCCGCTCGGCTGGGCGAAGGAGAACATTGGCGAGCCGATTGGCGGCGATGTGCTCGGTGCGTTGACCGACGACAAGGGCCATTTTTCCATCAGCCCAAAGGGTGTGTTGAAAGCGGAGATCGCGGCGAACCCCATCTCCCGCATCGTCTCCGATGTGTGGGGCGGCGATAAGCCGTACTCCACGGGCAAGGACGAGTACCAGCGCTTCCGTGCCAGCGACGCGCCGGTAGGCGTCAAGGTGGGCGCCGATGTCGCTATCGACCCGCTGTCATGGATAGGCCCGGGTGCGCTCAAAGGCCTGGGCCTCGGCAAGGTGGCGAGCTTCCTGGAGCAGCCGGTACAGGCGACGGTTGGCGGCGCGATCGGTGCCGGCGCCGCGGCGCAGGTTGCCGAACAGGCGGACGCGCCGGATTGGGTGAAGGCTGCCGCGCCGTTCGTGGGCGGATTGGCCGGCGGGGTGGCCGGTGGCGTCGCGCGTCCCCCGACCGCTGCGGAGATTCGCGCGGCGAAGATGGGCGCCAAGGCTGGCTTCACCTTCCCGGTGACAGGTGTCATCCACGCTGACCAACATCACGCCGAGCGGTACATGGACGTGCTGACCCGACATGAGGTGCCGTGGGAAATCGGGGACGAGGGCTTTATCGAAGCCGACCGCGAAGTCGCCGAAGCGACCGCGAAGCGCCTCAGCGCAGCTACCCGCGTCCTCGAAGGGGACAAGACGCCCGGCGGCGGCGATGCGGTGCACTGGATTCCGAAGTATGGCACCCCCGAGTACGACGATTACATGCGTCGCCTCGAAGGCGGGTACGACAACAAAGAAGGCTCCGGCCGCAGCATTGACGGACGCTCCGGGCCGAGTGGCGACCCCGACGAAATCCGCGCGGCAGTTAAGGACCTGACGGACATGCAGCGGATTTACGAAGTGCTGCAAGACGAAATCGTGGAGCCTCACATCGAGGGCCGCCGAGTGGGCTTCAAGGGCGGCGAGACCGTCACGCCAAACGATGATCCGATGGCAGTTCTCGAAGCCATAGGCGGCGTGACGACCGGGAAGCAGGGGGACAAAAACCTGACGACCGTTGCGGCTGCCCTATCGGAAGCGGACGCCTATGCGAACGGCCTCATAAGCGCCGAGACCTCGCCGGACGATCTCATCGTCGAGATTGCCGCGCACATCAAGTCTCGCGAGTTCAACACGCAGATTGGGAAACGCGGCGGGCGGAAGAACCTCAACATGACGGAGCGGGCCTACCGGCAGCGCCTGATTGAAATCGGAGACGCGTTCGAGGCGAGCGGCCACGACGCGGTGTATGATCCAACCAATGCCCGGAGTGCCGTACCAGAACCTGGAACACTACCTACAGGACCCGACGGACAGGGAGTGGGCGGGGAGTCGTCGGCTGGCGGAACTGCGGCGGATAGCGGACCACTTCCAGTCGAAGGAGTCCCCGGAACCGCCCCCTGGGAGTGGACAGCCGAACACGAAGCCGTCCTCTCCCAGCTAGATCCGGAGACTCAGCAGAAGTTCGACGAACTCTTCCCCGGTCGGCGGACAGGTGCCGCGGACAGCGGCGAATCGACGTTTCAGGACAGCGCAGGGACAGGCCCGGACAGCTCCGGCCCGATACCGCCCCTCGACCGCACAAGCGCACGCTCCGCTCTCGGCCTCGACCCGAACGGCACCTACACGCCCGATGAGTTGAAGCAGGCTTGGCGCGCCGCGGCCCGTCGCTACCATCCGGACGTCAACCCTTCCGCCACGGCGACAGAGGACATGCAGGCCATCAACGCCGCATACGACGAGCTCCTTCACGGCAACAGCGGGTACGACTGGACGGACGCGTACGATAACCCCGCTGCCGGAGCCGGTGGTGGCGCGGGCACGCCGCCGCCGCCCGGTGGCTCATGGGGCGGACAGCAGTCCACTCCTGGTGGAAGCTGGGGGGCGCAGGCGACCGGTGCCGGCTGGGGCGCGAAGGCGCACGCTCCGAACCCGCCGCCTCCTCCGGCCGGTGGTCCCTCCTTCAAGCACTTCGCTCAGGACGAGCGGTTCGACATCTTCAAGGCCAAGTCTCGCGACAAGACGATGTCCGAGGCCAGCGCGTGGATGGACTCCGCGAAGGGCAAGTTCGCGCAGACAATCCGCGAGTGGGTGAGCAAGGCCGGCGGCAGCAACTTCGACAAGAACCTCATCCTCGACGCCAAGATCACCCCGTTCATCGTGGGCGAGAAGAACCGCACGGCGAACATCATCAACTCGTGGGTGCTCTCCGTACGAGAGAAAGCGCAGCGGCAGTTCGAAGCCGCGGGCCTCATGGTCGAGCAGGACGCTGCGGGCGACTTCCGCATCAAGGGGCTCGGCATCCCGGTCGAGGACCTGGTCGACAGCCGCGGCCGTGCAAAGAATGCTGCGGCACAGGCAGCCTACGCCGCGCTCACGCCAGAGCAGCGGGCAGCCGTCGACTACCTGGAATGGGCGAACGAAGCGGTGGTGAAGACCATCCTCGCGCACAACGGGAAGCCGACGTTGGACGGCGACCTCGTCGGGGAATACTTCCCGCGCAAGGTGGATTCCGTGGATGGGACGGCCCGCACGAGCGGCGCTTCGAATGCCAACCGCTCGCGCACGATGGAGTCCGTCGAGGAGGCGCTGAACCGGAACGTCGGCGGAAAGGTCGGCTACGGGAATCCCTGGGAAGCCTTCGAGGCCGGTCTCCGTGGGAAGCTGCTCGAAGCGCAGGACGCCTACATGGTGGAATCGCTCCAGCCGCTCGCGGTGAAGGGCAACGGCGGCACCATCCGGAAGGGATTCGGGTACGACACTGCGGACGCCCGCCCGTTCCGTGGACCTCATCCGATGGCGCCGGACATGCTGTTCCCGCAGGACATCGCTGACCGAATCCGCGACGCCTACAAACCGCCAAGTGACGACATCCTGCGGACGCTGCCGGCGGCTATCAACCGCTTCCTGACCCCGCTCCGGGCGAACGGCGACCTCTCCGCGACGCTCCAGCAGGGCATGTCCTTCTGGCTGCACAACCCGGTGAAGGCGTCGCAGGCATGGCTCGCGACTGTGCGCTCCCTCAAGGAACCGGACGCCTACTACCAGGCCATCGGGAAACTCGATGCGGCTGGGCCCGGCATGGAAGAGCACGCGAGTTGGGGCGCTCACTGGACCGGCGGATCGGACGAAGAGATGTTCCTCCCGAAGCTGGCCGAAAAGCTGACGAAGGGACAGGTGAAGGAGATCCCTGTCCTCGGCACCGTGGCTCGGAAGTCGAATGAGCACTTCTCTCGCTTTCTGAACCTCGCCAAGGCAGAGATGGGGAACGACGCGTTCGAGCGGGCGACCGCGATGGGCCTCAAGGGTGAAGCCCTCGACGACCACATGCGCTCCGCGTGGAACGCCATCAACCGGCAGACCGGCTGGACCGGCCGCAAGCCAACCTCCATCGAGGCCGCGTTTGTCTTTGCGCCGCGCTACACCTCGGCCACCATCGAGCAGGTCGCGGCGGCATTCACGAAGGGCGACATCGAAGGGGCGATGGCCCGTCGTCATCTCGGGAAGCTCCTCGCGCTCACCGCGGGCACGGCGTGGATAGTGAACACGAAGCAGGGGTACGAGACCGACTTCGACCCGCGATCGAATGACTTCCTCCGGATGCGGAACATTGCCGGCCTCGACGCCACGATGGCGGGCAGCTACGACGTCCTCGTCCGCGCCATCGCAGGCACCGTGGCCGGTAAGCCTGGCGAAGGACTCAAGCCCGACCTCGCCCGCCCAGCGCGCTTCGCGGAAGCCAAGCTCGCGCCTGTGGCGAAGACCATCGAAGAACTGATGACCGGCGAGACCTACATCGGCGAGCCCATCAGCATCACGAACGACCCCGTGAAGGCAGTCAAAGAGCAGGTGAAGTCGAGCCTCCCGTTCGGCGTCCAGAACCTCATCGAAGAAGGGCCGGCTGCAGCGCTCGTCGGCACTACCGGCCTGAGTGCCCGCATCGTGTCCCCCACCGACAAGCTGGCACGGGAACGCGACAAGGCCGCGGGCGGCAACTACGAAGCCCTCCCCGGCGAAAAGAAGTCCGTCGTCAACGCCAACCCCAAGGTGGCAGCCGCCCAGGAGAAGGCTGACGAACAGGCCCTCCGACGCGGCGGGGAATCCGCGCTCCGCGTCCAGATCCGCCGCCAGTCCGGCGACGCAATGGCAGCCAACGCTGAATTCCTCAAGGCGGGCAAGGACGAAGCTGGTAATGCGTTTAGCGGAAATGATTACCGCGAAGCCTACCACAGCCTACAGGCGTATCTCGCGGGCCAGCGGGACACACTCAAGAAGTTCTCAGGTGGCGACAAGGAGATCGACGGCTGGTTCGCGCTGTACGACCAGGCCAAGATGGCGAACCACGAACCCGACCGGGACAAGCTCGACCGACTCCAAGCGGCCTACGCGGCCGACCATCCCGGCATCCTCGACAAGATCGACCGGCTCACTGGCGTCCACGATGACGGCACGCTGCGGGAATACCGCCAGGCCCAGCGGCTCGCCAGGGTGTACTACGCGATGCCCGCCTACATGGGGATGTCTGCGGAGGATTCGGAGAAGGCGCAGTCCGTGCTCGGAACAGCCCGCGGCCTGGTGATTGCCGGCCGTGCGAGGAACCAAGCTCAGGCGCTCGCGATGCTCTCGAAGCAGGACCCGAAGGGTGTCTCGGCCGCGCGGCGGGCCAGTGGGCGCCCAGCGAACCCTGCGCGGGCGCAATTCAGGCAGAAGAATCCCCTGTTCGGGAAGTTCTACTCCGAGGCGATAACGCTGCAATAGGCGATGAACAGTAGACAGGACACGACTAAACGTCGTTAGATATCAGGGATGCAACCGGATGGAGCCCCGAGCGAGACCCCTGTCCTAGAAGCCCCGGTAGACGCGGCACCCGCGCCCGCACCTGATGCGGCCCCGGAAACTCCGCCCTCCGAGACAACCTGGGAACAGGCAGCCGCCGAGGCACGAGCCGCCGTTGACGCGCAGTCCAAGGCCCCGGAGGAAACCACTCCCGCGCCCGACGCGCAAGAGACGCCCGCCGAAGAGACCCCACCGGATAGCCGCGATAAGGGCCGACGTTCACCCGAAGAGGGCGCGCTAGACCGCGCTCTGAACCTGCGTATGCAGGGCAAGGAGTCGGAGCTATCGGACAAGGCGAAGAGGCTGCTCGCCACTTACGACGAGCAGGTTTCGGCGCAGGCAATCACCAAGTACCGCGAGGAACAGACGAAGGAAGCGGAACTGCGACAGGTTTACTTGTCGTTGGAAGCCGAGCGCATGGAGAACCCTGCCGAGTTTGCGTCCAAGTTGGTCGCGAACGAAGGCATCGCGATCTTCATGAACTCCTTCAAGGCCCGCTTCCCTGATGTTTCACTCGAACGGCCGGACGCCCCACGCCAGGAAACGGCGGAAGAGATTTCGCAGCAACTGGTCCGGGAGTTTGGCAAGGGTTTCGAGCGCGCGTTCTCCGCGATTGGCTCCGATGCAGGCCTGAGTGATGAGGCGATTAACGCTCTCCGGAGCGAGTTTGTTTTCGGCGAACACCCCGACAGCGCGAAGCTGGGTTCCTTCCTGGGCAAGGCGATGACGCAAGTCGCAGCCCAAGCCGGGAAAGAAGCGAAGGCCCGCGCAACGGCGGCCGAGACCGAGAACGACGCACTCAAGAAAGAACTCAGCGCCCTAAAGCTCAGGACTCACCAGCCCCCCGCGCACGTTCCCAGCTCCGGCGGAAACGGTTTCTCAAGCGGTGTCACCAACGAAAGTGCCGAGGCTCGTTGGGGCTCAGCCGTCGCTCAAGCCCGTGAAGTCGTGGCTGCCGGCTAGGTTCCCGCGAATGCCTCACCAAAACGTGAGGGCTGAAACGCTGTGGTTGCTGGAAACGCAAACTATCTGACCACGCTCCTTACGACCACTCTGGAGATTTACCTCTCCAAGATGCCGAAGGACACCATTTTCAATTCCATTCCCCTCCTGGATCAGCTCCAGAAGCGGGGGAAGAAAACCCAAAAGGGCGGGACCATCTGGCTCGAACCCATCATGTACGAGGGGAACGAGACGGGAGAATCCTACTCCGGCTGGGA
Source organism: uncultured Dehalococcoidaceae bacterium (assembly GCA_964349785.1). GTDB lineage: Bacteria > Chloroflexota > Dehalococcoidia > UBA2979 > UBA2979 > JAIBBD01. The sequence continues at coordinate 23,786 of CAYGHU010000001.1, forward strand.
TCGCCAGGACATCTCGCCGCAGGAAGGGTTCACGAACGCTCAGTTCGGCCCGAAGTATTACCGCTGGGCGCTGGCGATTGATAACCAGCAGCTCTCGGAGAACTCGGGCGACGCGCAGGTTATCGACATCCTGTCGATCAAGTGGCGGCAGCTCGAAAAGAGCGCCAGGAACCTCATCAACGCCGACCTGTACCTCGCCGGCACCGCGAACGGGGGCAAGACGTTGACCGGCCTCGCCCTCGCGGTCGATAGCTCGGGAACGTACGGAAACATCGTACGTTCGGCGAACTCCTGGTGGAGCGCCGTGGAAACCCCGGTCGCGGGCACGCTGCAAGTCACCGGCTCGACCGGCCTGCGGCGCTTCTGGAACGACCTGTCCAACGGGCAGGGCTCCGAGAACCCCGACATGTTCCTGACAACCTCCGCTGTCCACGAAGGCTACGAAGCACTCATGGACCCGCGGATGCAGTTCACGAACCGCGGCGCTCAGGACGTCGGCTACCCGGGTTCCGGTGGCCTCGTCTTCAAAGAGAAGCCCATCTATTGGGACGACGCGTGCCAGTCCGGCGTGCTGTACGGCCTGAACCTCGACTACCTCGCGCTCCGCGTGGTGCCGGGCGACGATTTCTCGCACGGCGCGTTCAAGGAACCGATCGACCAGCGCGGCAAGGTCGCCCCGGTCTATTGGTCCGGGAACCTCGTCGCCAGCAACTGCCGCTTCCTCGGGAAGCTCACCGGCCTCACCAACTAAGGGGGATTTGATATGGCTCGCGCTAAAGCAACCGGTCCCCACGCTGGGGCAGATCTCGAACGCTGCACCGATGCGGCGCAGTTCCCGCTCGGGACGGTGGTCAAGGGCCTCACGCAAGAGGGCTATCCGGCCGAGTTCACCTACGTCAAGTTCGAAGATGCCGTCACCTACGTGCGCGGCCACTTCGTCAACGTCGGCGCGGGCGAGACGGACTTCGAAGTCACGAACGACATCTCGAACGCGATGGCTGGCTACATCGGTGTGGGCCTTGTGTTCCAGAACACGGTGCCGACTGAGGGCCAGTACGGCTGGGTCCAGAGCAAGGGCCTCGGAATCGCGCTCATGGGGTCGGCCTCCGTCATCGCCGGGGACGCTCTCAAGAACGACGGCACCACCGATGGCGCTCTCGATGAGGCGACGCGCGGCGGCACCGACGAAATCGTGGCAGTTGCTACGGCGACCATCGCGGACACCGCGACCGGCGTCGTTCGGCTCACGATCGCGGGGGCCTAACCGATGGCAGGCGGCGTAGGGTTCATCTCTTCCGAGTACGAGGCGGGGACTGGCGACCTTGTCTTCTACTCGGCCAACGGCACCGAAATCGCGCGCTTTGACGAGGCCACAACCGCGTTTGTGCTCGCGGCTGGAGCGGCGCTGACCCTCGTTGCCGATGACGTGAAATTCAACCTGGGCACGGATGGCGATATCGCTGCCGTGCTCAGGTCCACCGTCCTCAACGCCAACACCACCCTTACCGGTGCGATTGTGGGCACGCCGGTTACTCCGGCGCAGGCCGCAAACAGCTTCATCCTCGCCAACAAGACGGCGGACGGCGACATGCTGTTCGTCACTCAGACGGGCGGCAACTCGCACGCGTTCATGTGGTACGACACCTCGGCGAAGATTCTGCGCCTCTACTCCGGAGACGGGGTCGAGGTAGCGAAGTTCGATGCCGCGGCGACCACCATCACCGGCACGCTCGCCGTCACCGGGAAGACAACGCTTACGGGCGGACTGAACCTCGGTGCTGCCGAGGCAGTCACGATCTCCGGTGGCGTTGCGGCCGTGACCAAGTCGTTCGTCTCGCTCGCGGGCGAGGGCGCGACCACGGACACGCTTGATTCCATCACCAAGTCCGGCCAGGCAGAGGGGGACATCCTCATTCTGCGTTGTGCCGGCAACTACACGATTACCGCCGACAACAGCGCGACCTTGCTCCTCGGAGCCGCGACGCGCGCACTCGCACAGGGAGCAGTCCTGATCCTCATCGCCACCTCGGCGACGATTTGGTCTGAGCTCGCATTCCTGACGGCGGCGTCCTAACCGATGCCCCACTACGAGTTCAGGTGTCCGGAGTGCGGCGGTGAGGAAACTCTCCGTCGCAGCTTCGCTGCAATGGATGAACCAGCTCCCTGCTCAGGGTGCCGGGCGCCAATGACGCGCCTGTTCTCGCTGACCAACAACGTCCACATCCCGCTCCACTTCCGGATGCTTCGCACCGGGGGTGAGCGGGCTGGGGGACTACTGTCCTTCGAGGACATTCACGGCGTCAGTTCGGAGCGCGAGCTCGCACGGACGATGCCCGACCTCGAACCGTACGGCCGGGTGATGAGCCGTCCCGGAGTAGGGACCGCCCGCGAATACGATCGCGAGCCCCTGATAGCCGAGTCTCTGAAAGAAGCGAGGGTAATTGCTGATGCCATCCATGACCGATAACGACGTGCGTGTCATTACCCCGGAAGGCCAGTGGACTTCCAATGACCGGCCGGGGACGTTTCAAGACAAGCTGCTCTGTCAGTTGAACCGCCACACGGAATACGGTGTCGGCTTCGACGAAGAGAAGATCTACCTCGCTGCCGGCCTCAAGCCCCCGGAGAACCCGCGCAAGTTCGAGCCGAACAAGGACATCTCGAACCGCGACCGGGCGGACGAACGAGCCTACGCGATTGAGCTCCGAGCCGCTGGCGTGCAGGCCAAGATCGCGGAGCAGGAACAGAAGGAACAGAACGCCTCACTCGCGGCCCTCGCCGAAGAGAACCGCCTCCTGCGCGAGCAGGTGAACAAGATCCTCGCAACGATGGGCGACGAACCGGCCGAGACCGCCGTTGCCATCCCACCGGTTGCCATCCCTGCGGCCGTCCCGGCCCCTGTGTTCGAAGCACTCGACGGCAGCCCTCTGCCCGACCCGACCTGGGGACGTGACCGCGTGAACCGCTGGCTGGAACACCACGGCTACGCGCTCCCTCCGCGGAAGGGTGTCGGGATGTCCGGCATCAAGCTCGCGGACTACGCCATCGGCAAGCACCGCGAAGCCGGCCAGGTGAAAGAGCAGGAGTAAGGCGTGAACAACGCTATCAACTTCGTCATCGGAGCGGCTGGGACGGTCGCCTACAACGAATGCCCGCGTGGCTGGCGCATCGCCGCGTTCGAAGTGCCAGCGGACATCGATTCATCCGACCTGACCCTCGCGCTGGCGAGTGACGCAGACACCGTGGCTGATGCAAGCAAGAACTGGCTGCCGGTCTATTCGGCGAATGCCAACGTCTCCGCGGTGAACGGCGCGGCGTTTACCGCCAAGAGCTACCGGGCCGTTGCCGAACCGCTCTCTCGCGCGACGGAAGGGCAGCGGGTCCGGCTCACGGTGGCGGCGCAAACGCTCGCTATCACGATCCGGGGCCACCTTGTAAGGAGCGACGCCTGATGGATGCCGAGCTCGCCGCGTTCGAAGCGGCCCGCGCTGACCGCGCCAAGCGCACGGACTACGAAGGCCACGCCCTCACCACGAACGAGAAGGGCGCCGTCATCGTCGCCCCCGAAAGCAAGCACGCCGAGCGGACGGAGCACAAGGGCACGGCTGCCGACATGGCACGCGCCTACGTCGCGAAGAACCGCGAGCGGCTGGAGAAGCTGTACGGCTCCTTCGGCATCCCGCGGCTCGTGCAGCTCGTGGACTCAGCCCGCGACCGCGGCGACGACGAAACCCGCATCGAAATCGAGGCATGGCTGATGTCCGAGTTCGCCCCGCAGGTCATCGGCATCGATGTCCACAAGGTGGTGCAGGGATGAGCCACGCAGCAGCCCTGCCCTGGGCCCATCGCCCTCCAACTCCCAACCCCGTCGTCATTCAGGGTTTCTCGCCGCGCATCATCGCGGCGCTCGAAAAGCACTTCTACGGCCGGCGCCAGTTCCGTGCCCCTCGATGGACGCGTAACACTCACGGCCCGCTGATCCTCTTCGCGCTGGCCTTCCGCATCACGGTCCTCGTCGCCAACGCGATGCTCAACGCGCTCACCACGGCCGCGGATGCAGGCACGGCTGCGGTCATCCAGGGCTACACGGCTTCCCAGCCCGCGACGCCGGAGACGGCGATCGGCGCACAGACACTCCTGTTCACCCTGACAATGTCCGCGTCATCCTTCGGCGCCGCCGCCTCGCACGTCATTACCGCTGCGACGATCACGGACGACTCCAGCGCGGACAACACAGGGACGCTGGCGTGGTTCCGATTGCTCACTCAGTCCGGCGGCACGGCCATCTGTGACGGCTCAGCGGGCACCTCATCCGCAGACATGATCGCGAACACGACCGCCATCACTTCCGGCAGCACCGTTAGCTGCTCGTCCGCAACCATCGATATGCCGGTCGCCTGATATGAACGAATTTGACGAGGCCATCACCAGGACGGGCGTTTTCCTCAAGGGGGCGGGGCGATTCAGGGAAGCGATCGAGCGTCGATGGGAACGGGCGCAACGGAGCGCGCACCTCATCAACGAACTGGCAGAGAAGCGCATGGCAGAGCATGACCTGCGCGCCAGGCTCGCCCGAGAACGCGGTTACGACCCACGCACAGGCTTCCCCATCATCGAGGGCGGCGCGGTTGGGCTAGCGCACAGCATCTCGACCGTTGCCTTCGCGATGACGACCGGCGCAAAGACGATCCTTACTGCGATCGCGCCAGCGGGGCACGGACTCGCACTGGTCCATTTCGACGTGTCCTTCGATGGAGTCACCAGCTCCGCAGTCCCTGCGACCGTCGACGTGGTGAACAGTACGCAGGGCGCGGCGGGCACCAGCGCGGGCTCAGCGGTAATTACGCAGGTACGCGGGAAGACCACCTCGGGGTCCGCGCCCACCGCTGGCAACAACTACACGGGCGAGCCGACCACCCTCGTCGCCCTTCGCAAGCTCTACGTCCCTCAGCTGATGGGCACCTACACCTACGACTTCCCTCTCGGCCGCGAGTTCGAATGCGACTCCAGCGGCGGCACCATCAAGGCGCTCGGCTTGCGCGGGAACGTTTCCGCCAATGTCAACGCCCTCGCCAATCTAGAAGTCGAAGCAGTTTAAGGTGGCTGGGGGTAACGCCTAGATGGCGACCGCAGGGCCGACCCTGCCCGGCACCGGAGCGAACATCAGCCCTGGCTCAGGGGCAGCATGGACGTTCCCCGAACGTATTACCTCCGACGACACCACCCCTGCCTCCTTTGTCAACACCGCCGCTGGGTCGCAGTGGTTGTGTGGCTCTGCGTTCGGATGGTCTATCACCGCTGGTTCCACGATTTCGAATATCCTCGTCGAGCTGGACGGGTCAGCGTCTAGCGACGAAAACAGCAAGTGCGACCTCTACGACGGCACAACCGAGATCGAAGCGACAACGGCGGGACTGAAAGGTTTCACTGGCTCCACCGCATGGCGCACCGTCTACAACGCAGACCCGCCGTCTGGATTCGATAGTGCTGTTACCGGCAACACAGACGTTTACCGTTTCCGAGTTACGGGCACTGGCTTCGGGGTAAGTTGGACTGTCGACGCGATGCGGGTGACGATTACTTACACACTTCCCAGCGGCGGGCCTTCCATCAAAGTTTCCCGCACGGCTGCGATGCGGGCGGCTAACCGCTAGTGCCCGCACGTACAGGGCGGAGCTTCCCGACTCGGCCGCAGCCGCGCGCGAAGGTGCTCAGCCTCCCTGGGCCGACGACGACCGCCATCGCAGCCACGCTGCCGAGGCTAGGCGCCGCCTTCAACGTCACCCAGAAGCAGCCCGTCACCATAGCGGCGACCCTCAAGATCCCCGTGGCAACCTTCAACGTCACCCACCGGCTGCCGACCGGCATCGCGAGCACTCTCAAGATTCCGGTCGCCACGTTCACCGTGACGCAATCCTCCCCGGTGACGATATCGAGCACCCTGCAAATCCCGCTCGCCAGCTTCACGGTGACGCAGCGCTACCCTCTCACGATCGCTGCAGCCCTCCACATCCCGGCAGCGTCCTTCAGCGTCACGATGCAGCCGGACGTGACGATCGCAGCGACGCTCCAGCCACTTGCCGCCGCCTTCACGGTGAAGGACAGCTTGCCCGTCACAATCGCGGCGACGCTCCAACCGCTCACCGCCTCGTTCAACATCACGATGCTGCCGGAAGTGACGATCGCAGCCACGCTCTACCCGCTGACCGCAGCCTTTGTCCTCCAAATTGTGAACCTCTTCGGAGCCGGTCCTCGGCCTCGCCAGGGGTTCACTGAGTCTGGGCTCCCGCTGCGGGGGATTGCCATCTTCACCAAGCCACAACAGGGATTTGCGACCATCGGACGGCCGCGACAAGGGAGTTTCGAATGACCGCAGTCCTCGGCTGGCAGTTCACTGCTCCGGTTCCCGATGTCGACGATGTGATCGCGCTCGGGTTCACCCATGTCCGCTTCTACTATGCGGCGAGCGAGGCTGGTTCCTACTCGCAGGGCGGCTCGGACGTCCTCCTGGTGTCCGGCACGCTCACCTACTCCTACAACCGGACTACCGGCCTCACTACCGATTGGGTCCAGTGGTGCTACTACGGCGCGACGCCTGGCGAAAGCACGCGTACCGACCCGCAGCCGGTCGGCCCTCCCGCGCAAACCACGCGGAAGCTCATCCGACAGGGTGTCGGCAAGCGCACCGGCCTCATGGACCTCTTCACCATCGCCAGCGTCACGGACTCGGACACCTGCGTCATCAGCGAGACCATCGATACCGATTCCCTCGCGAGTAAGTACGCGCGCCGGTTCGTGCGGGTCTCTGCCGGCACTGCCATCGGCCAGACGCGGCGGCTGAACAGCGTGTCAAACGCAGCGGCGGGATACGTCCCTGCCACCGGAACCTTCAACATCAACCGGGCGACCTCTCCTGCCTGGGTGGCCGGCGACGAGCTCGAACTGTGGGTGGCTCGGGGCGACAAGGACATGTCTGCGCTCGTGGATGCGGCGATGCAGGACGCGCGCCGGAATATCTGGGTGCAGGGCTACTACACGTTCGTCACCGTCGCAGAGCAGAGCGAGTACGTGCTGCCCCAAGGTGTCCACCCTGACCACGTCGGCATCCCGGAGATCATGTACGGCACCTTCCCGGACAACCCGGCCTGGACACAGGTGGGCTACTCCCGCGCGTACACCGAGGGCGGCGCGCACCGGCTGACCATCAAGCCAGCGACGCTGGGCATCGAGGCGTACGGCGGCGGGGAGATTATTCGCGTTCCCGTCGCGCGGAACCCCGACCGGATGGACAGCGACAGCGACACGTGGCCGGTCCCGTTGGAGTGGGCCATCGCTGAGACCGGCCTCGAACTCCTCGCCGTCCTCTTCGGCCCGGGCGGCGGGCAAGAAGACGTGAGTGACATCGGACGCGCCTATGGGCAGTGGAAGGATGTCGCGATGCAGTACCGCAGCCAGTACGGCGCGGTCGCGCAGGCCGTGGAGATTCCGCTCCGATGACGATGATGCCGAGCAGCCGCGGTGCTGTGGTGCACCTCAACGGGATTCCGTTCTTCCTGGCGAAGGACAAGGCCGGTGTCCCGCAGTGGCGCTACCAGCAGGTCCAGACGCAAGAAGGCGACCCTACCGTCCCTCGGCGGCGGCGCATCAACGATTGGAGCCGTGGCCTGGGTGACTCGCGCGGCGTCTATCAGGGCGCGGTGGAGCACTGCGAGTACGCCTTCCTCGGGCGGATGGGGCGCATCCTTCCCAGCCACAAAATCAACAGCGTCACCTCGTTCGTGGACCACTCCGCGGACATCACCAGCATCATCGAAGTGACGGCGCCCGCGAACCGCATCCTGGTCGGCGGCGGGACGAAGGTCAGCGAGATTAACCCGTCGACGCACACCCTCTCCACGTCGCATACCGTGGCCGGCGGCGCGGTCGCTTCCATGTGCCGGTACATCGACATCGTCGCTATCGCGCTCGGGGACTCGCAGGACTTCGAGTACCGGAATGCAGCCGGCACCTACGCCGTGAACAGCATCTCGAAGAAGGCGCGGGCGTTCGGCATCTCGGGAGAAGGCGACCTTGCCAGGGGCTACACCTACAAGTGGAGCAAGTGCTCCGCGGCGGACTTCTATTCCGTGGACAACTGGTCGACGGACTACGACATCGGCGACAAGAGCCGGATGGTGACGCAGGTATTCGGGCACAACCAGTTCGACTACGTCCTCAAGGAGGAGGGTCTGTATACGTTTGTGCAGACGAACTCCAAGGAGGCGAACCAGCTCACCGACCTGATTGCCTTCGCGAGCACCGAGAACCGCGCGTACGGCCGCTGGAACGACTGGATCATGGTCTGCACCATCGCTGGCCTCTACCGCTACATCTCACAGGGTGCGGCGCGCCCTGTGGGCGCTGAGATGCACGAGCTCTCCGAGTCCGCGCTCCAAGACACGTACCCGACCGCGTTCGTCGGCAACGGCGCCTGGGCATACGAGGCCCGGTACAACCCGACGTCCGACAAGACGTACATCTGCATGTTGCGGCGGGCAGCGGACGGCGACGCCACCTTCGGCTCGCCCGTCGTCACGAACAGCATCATCGACGTGTTCACGGGCAAATGCCGCGCGATGCACATCTCCTCCCTGACCGGGACGCCGGAGCTCTACTACGCGAAGGCCGCGAGCGTCGCATGGATCGCGCTCACCAGGGACGGGAAGCCGGCAGTCTTCCAGACGGCGAACACCACCAAGGTCTACATGCCGCCGACCGACCTCGGCTCCCCGATGACCACTAAATACTTCAAGCGGATCGAGGCCATCGGTCGCAACCTCGCCGCGGGGCGGACGTGCCAGTTCAAGGCAGCGATGGATGGCGGCTCGTACAACAACGTCGGGTCCGCGCTCACAAGCCTTAGCTCGAGTTACGGGCAGTCCGCGTGGACGGTTGGAAGCAACGACAGCGGGCGAGTCATCCAACTCGAAGTCGACCTCACCAGCGACAGCACCTCCACCCCTCCGGAGATTCGCGACCTCATCCTCGCGTACGAGGAGCGGCCCATCATGGTCGACGGCTTTGTAGCGACCTTCCGTTGCCGGGAAGGCGACAGCGAAGAAGGGATCTCGCCGAGCTACCCGACCGCGCTAGCCATGCGCCAGGCGCTCGAAGCACTGCTCGACGGGGCGCCTATCACGCTGATCGACATGGACGAAACGTCCTACGTGGTCGGCATGTCCCGCTTCGAAGGGGAAGTCGCGTACGAACGGGTCGGCTCACCGCCGCAGCAGGACATCACCGTCCAGTTCCGGAAGCTCGACTATGCCTGACGCAGCCATTCTCGACGCCGTACGTGAGGTACTTTCCGACAAAACGCTCCGGGCATCGCTTGGCCTCAGCGCGTTCGGCCTCGACCAGCAGGACCTCCTCGACAAGCACGAGACGCAGCTCCAAGGGATGCTGTCCGACCGCTCCCTCGGCATGTCCCAGAACGGGCCGGTCTGGATGGACGGGGTCAGCGTTATCGACGCGACGATCACCGCGAACAAGCTTGTGGTGAACACGTTGGAATCGATCACCGCGAACACGGGCGACCTCAACGTGACGGGCACGGCAACGCTCGCGGCGAGCTTCCCAGCAACGACCGCGCGAATCGAGATGGATTCCGCCGGCATCCTCGGATACAACTCGGGCGGCATTACCAACACCTTCAAGCTGAACACGGACGGCTCCGGCTTTTTCGGCGTGGGCGCGACCGCGATGACCTGGACAACGGCTGGCGTCGTCACCATCCCGGCAGCGTCCATCGGCTCGCTCACCATCGCCAACGTCGGCGGCGGCATCCTGGGTGGCACCTACCAGACGGCCGCGACCGGGCAGCACATCAACATCTCGACCTCGGGCATCGTGGCCTATAACGCGACGTCGGAGATAAGCGCGAACGAAACCTTCCGGCTGAATGCTGCGACCGGTGCGATGACGGCGACAGGGTCCTTCACGGTGAAGTCCGCGGCGACCGGCGCGCACGTCACTATCGACAGCGCGGGCGGAGTCGCGGGCTACAACGCCACGAGTGAAGTCGCGGGCAACCGTACCTTCCTCCTCAATGCGGCGACCGGCGCGGGGCACCTGGGCCTCTCCACGGGCTCAAACATCTCATGGGACAGCGCGGGCGCGGTGAGCATTCAGGGCAGCCTCATCGTCACCGGGACGGTCACGGCAGACCGCATCACGACGGGCACCCTCACCAGCGGCGCCACGGTCAACCTCGGCACCGCAGACGTCGTTGTGAACTCGTCGGGGAAGCTAAAGTTCGGGTCGTCCAGCGCTGACTACCTGGCGAATGACCTGATCCACTTCGAGGTAGGCACGGGCTCCTCCGCGAAGATCGAGTTCAAGAACAGCAGCAACACCTACAACGCCAACTTGGAAGGTTTCGGGGGTTCCACCAGTACGGGCCTCCAGATCACCGCTCTCAAGAGCACCGATGTCAAGAGCAAGCTCATCGTCACAAGCTCCGGTTCGGATTCGGGCAACTACGTCGAGGCAACGACCTACATCAACGCCTCGGGCACGACCGGCGCGACCTACCGCCTGGACGGGGCTGGGTCGCACAACTGGACGATTGGCGCCGGGAACCCCGGCATGACGTTGGTAAGTAGCAACGCAGCGCTGTCTCTCGCGGGACGCCTCTACCCCGGCACTGGCTCGGCAACGCAATCAACGCGGTACATCTACGACAACGGCTCGCAAATCCAGGTGATGGGTGGCGATTTCGCCCTCCAGTACGCGCTCGTCATGGGCACCGGCACTTCTGGCGGGTGGGCCGGAATGAACGTGGGCGGGTCGGTCGCGAACTGGTCCTCCGGCTGGGCCGCAGGCGCCTACATGCAGGTCGCTATCAACGGCACGGTGCGACGCATCCCATATTTTGCGGACGCATGAGAGAGCCATCTTGGCCCGGATGGCGGACCTTCCTGATGCGACGGCTTCTGTTCGGCATAGTGGTCGCGAACATTCTCGCCTGGACGCAGATCAGCTACTTGCTTGTGGTTCCCCATTGACGAATGAGTGCGCTATTCTGGCGATGATTTGGAGACGATTTGACGATGGATAGCCGAGGATAATTATGGCAACGCTTGAGCAGCTACTCGCGCCGAAGGCGGGCGACAACGCCCTCGCCGGCCTCCGCAACTACCTCACCGAACAGATGGCGCAGGCCCAAGCCGAGGTTATGCACCAGGAGTCGATGATCGCCTTCTGGGAGACGCTGGACGAAGAGGACGCGGAGCGACTGGTCGGCGTGACCAAGTGCAAGCGGACGCAGGCGGCGTACCTCGCCAAGTACAACGACCTGGAACGACGCCGGGCGGCTATGCCCAAGGACGATGTCCTCCCAAAAGCCAAAGCGGGCACCAAGCCCGTAGGGTCTTAGTCCGTTGACGCAACCGCCGCCGCTCTCCATGCCTGACCACGACATGCTGATCCGCATCGACACGAAGCTCGATGTGTTCAAGAACGGCCTGGATTCCCTCACAAACCAGCAGGCGGCGGACTCGGCCAAACTCGACTCGCGGATTACTGATATTGAACGGACGCTCGACAGGCAGGCAGGGTTCATCAGCGGCGGCAAGGCACTGTGGGCCATCCTGGGGGCGGTTCCCCCGGGTGTCGCCGCATTGGTGTTCGGCCTCACCAGGTAGTGATCGCGGGCCCACGGCGTCGTATGCTGACTCCTGCTTAAGTCCTCCAAGACGAAGCCAGAGAAGCCGCCCGAGCGTTTCACATCGCGGGCGGCTTTTCTGTCAGTAGTCATCGGGCGAGTCGTGGGTGTCGTTGGCGTAGTCCTCACCCAAGCTCGCAAGGTAGATGCCCGTCGTCTTGGCCTCCGCGTGGCCGAGTCGCTTCTGTAGGGCGAGCGGGTCCCGCGTCTTCTGGTAGAACCTCGTTGCAAACGTGTGCCGGAGCCGGTGGAGCTTCGGATTCTCGACCTTCGCCTCCTTGCAGACGGCCTTGAGCATCGCGTCGAGCGTCGAGTACCCCATCTGGGTCATGCGCTGCGTCACCCAGAGCGTTTTGAACTCCACGTTCGGGCGCACCCTGAGGTAATCCCGCACCGCCTGGGCCGCGTTCCGCCCGACGCGCACATACCGGACCTTGTCGCCCTTCCCGACGAGCCTCACGATAGTCGGCTTCTCGTCGGTGCGTTTCTTCCCTGACCACTTGAAGGACGCCTCGGTGAGCGTCACAACCTCGTCGGCGCGGGCGCCCGTTGAAAGCATCAGAAGGATGATCGCGCGGTCACGGAGACCGCCGGCCACCAGTCCCGTCCCGCAGTGGTAGAGGATGCGAGCCATCTCCTCTTCGGTGAAGGGCTCGCCCTCGGGCCGCGGGAGCTTCGGCGCCCTGACCTTCTCCATTGGGCTCGTCGGCAGCCGGTCCCGCGCCACACACCAGCCAAAGAAGCGGTTGGCGATGGCGTAGTGGTTGCGGAGCGTGCTCGCGGCGATCGGCCGGCGCTTCGATGTCTCGGTGCGCTGGTACGAGCGGTTACGTTCGTACAGCAGCCAGCCGCGAAGGTCGTCCTCCGTGACTTGGCTGAGCAACCGCCGTCCCTTTTTCAGCAGGAACGGCAGCAACACCGTCTTGAGGTGGTAGCGGTAGGAGTCCACCGTCTTCTCGGTGAGCCCCAACTCGCTGTCGTCGAGGAAGGCTTCGATCGAATCCATAAGTTCGAAAGAAGCAGGTTGCGGTTGTCGTCTTGCTGGCATTCAATCCGGGCTACCGGGCCGTTTTGAATCTGGACTAGACGATAACGAGGATAGTTGGTCGGGGTGACAAGATTCGAACTTGTGGCCTCCAAGTTCCAATCATTTTGGCTGTTATCGTCAAGTCCAGATACGAATTTGAGGCCGGTGGGAGCCCCCTCCGTTGCACCTATAAGTTCGAATCCTTAGCCCGCTGCGGCGAACCGTCGTTCGAGACTGTTTAACCGTGTCCGGGCGGCTGCGCGGGACACTTCGAAGCCATTGGCGAGGCTGGTCGCGGTCGCGTCCTTGGGTATCCACAGGCGCGGCATCAGCACGGACGCCGCGTAGTGGTCTGCGAGGCTGCACTCGTAGCCTGGGCCAAGGTGGTCACGCCGCGGTGCAATGCCGGCGCCCGCCAGCACATGCCAGCCCTCGTGGAACAGGGTGAAGCGGCGGCGTGCCTCGCTGTCCCTGCGGTTGAGCAGGACGAGCCAGCGCGAGCCGTCGTCGGATAGCTTGGTGGCGCCCCGAACTGTCCTCGGGAGCACCACCGTCGCCACGCTAAGTTCCCGCACCGGGTCCAGGCCGTACACCAGGCCGGATGGCACAGGCGGGGAATCGAGGTCGAGAAGGAGCTGGTTGGCTAGGGTCTCAACTGTCCTGAGATCCAGCCTCGGCACGCCTCCCCCCTTCCACGCGAAGAAAATGCTGGTCGATGTCGTAGTGGAGCCTTGCCCGCTCCTCGTCCTCGCCATAGATGGCTTCCCAATCGAGCCGCGTGCGCGGTGCGCGGAGCCCGGCCGGCTCATAGTCCGGGTCGAGGAACCACTCCACCGGGTAGCCGGTCACGGTCGCGATGATCCGCAGGTCATGCGGGTCAATCGAGTTGATGCCGCGCTCGATCGCAGAGAACCAGGAGTCATCCCGCACCAAGCCCTTATCCGCCAGGGTCAGTGAGAACTCGCGCTGATTCTGCCCCAGCGCCTCCCTTGCTTTCCGGATCTGCCCGCCCGTGAACTCGAACAGGTACGCCCTTTCCGGCGTCTTCTTGCGCTGCCTCGTCATTACCACTTGCCACTTCCTCGGACCGTTCTTTTGTTCACCCAGCAACGGCGGGTTGCGGTGGGAAACATAACGATTATCCGACGGAAAGAGTACGCAGAGTCGCGACATGTTGACAAGCATGTTTGCAAACATCTCGTGTAACAAGGTTATTGCAAGTTGGGCCGGATTCGGTTAAAACTCGTGGGCACACGATCATCGATCGTCTAAAGCCAGGGAGTTAGCCGAATGACCAACCCGCCTGTCGGGCGCGTACCTTATGCGCTTCGCAAAGAGGTTTCAATAAGCGGGCGTCAGCCACGCGACATTGTGATGGACGCCATCCGTACATCGCCTTCGGCTACGGCGGCGGCGATGAAGCTGGGAGTCACCACTCTCACGCTGAACAAGTGGAAGCGGCTTTACAGAATAGACGCCAAATCGTCGAGCGCGTCGTGATGACGTGGAGCGACCGCCAGCGGGGCGGTCTGACGACGTTAGAGCGTTACGGCGCGGGCCATCTGCGACGAATAGCAACAGGGAAACGCCGGCGAAGGCGCATAGCGAAAGTTGGAAGGGCTACCGGGCCCGTCTTCGCCGCTGATTCAAATCGCGCCGAGGTGATGCGGGTGTAGGAGCGGAAAAGTAGGCGAGCTGCTGAGGCCGGGGAGTCCCGAGCGCAACCGGCCTCAGCCAATCTTTCAAAGGAACGTACCAGTGCAAGGGTTTCTCCAATTCCTCAGTGAGATCCGCGGCGGCAGGGCTGCCGACCAGGCGTTCAAGTCGCTCCAAGAAGTGCGCGACCGCGTGTCAGAGACGGGGAAACCCGGCATCTTCACGCTGACGCTGACCATCAAGCCCGCGACGAAGGGCAACAAACTCACCCACGCAATCATCGACCGCATCACGACCAAGCTCCCCGTGGGCGAGGTCGAGGAGTCCCTGGCCTTCGTTGACGAGGCGGGGCTTTACACGCGTCGCGACCCGCGCCAGCCGGAGCTGCCTGCCATGCGCGCGGTGTCGACCGACGCCCGCACCACCACAGAAGGAGTAGAGAACGTTGGCTAATGCGGTTGAGGATGTCGACTATGTCGACTCTGTCGACTCGGCCCTCGTCCACGGACGCGACCTGCGCGACATCGAATCACTCATGGCCGCTGCCACCGCCCATGAGATTGACGGGGTAGCGGTCAACGTCGTCCCGCATGGCTGGGAAGCCCAAGTCGTCGATGTGGAGAAGCACCTGCTTCATCCGTACCGCCGCAAGGGCACGGCCACGATGTCGGAAGTCGAGTCGTTCATTGCCTACGTGTCCGCTCATAAGGAGCCGGGCACGGCAGTGTGGGCGGACAGCAACGCCCACATCCTCACGGCGCGTTTGAACGGCCATTCGCCGAGCGAAATCTCGGATGACGATGGGCTGCTCGCAGGCTGGGGCGACCACAAGGCCGTGTTTGCGATGCGGTTCTCGCCCGCATGGACGGCATGGACTGGCTTCGACAACCGGCAGATGGACCAAGTCTCATTCGCCAACTTCCTCGAAGAACGCATAAGTGAGATCGCGGACCCGCCAGGGGCCGACCTGTTCGAGGTTGTCCGAACCCTGCGCGTCCACGTGAACGCGACCTGGGAAAACATCATCAACACGCAGCACAACGGCGTGCAGTTCCGCTGGTCGGAAGACGTGAACACAGGGGACGTCACGCTCCCGGAGAAGCTGGCACTCGTGCTCTCGCCGTTCGACGGTGGGTCGCTCGTGCAGCTTGAAGCGAAGCTCCGGTTCACCAAGCCGGACTCCAACGGCCGCGTGAAGTTCCACTACGTCCTTGGCGAGGAGACCCGCCGCATCCTTGACGAGCTGTTCGGGGACATCTGTCAGGCCGTCCTCGCCGGCACCGGAGTCCCGGTCTACCGCGGGACGTTCGGCTAGACATGGAGCTGGAATTCGACGAGGCGGCGCACGAGTACCGCTGGGACGGGCAGATTGTCCCATCGGTGACGCAGGCCCTGAAACCGCTCGATGCCGACGATCTGGCGAAGGTGCCACCCGATGTCCTGGAATTCGCACGGCTGCGGGGAACCCTCGCGCACAAAGCCTGCGAATACTTCGACCAAGGGCGCCTCGACGAATCCAGCCTGGACCCCGAAATCGCGGGGTACGTCCAGAGCTGGATTGAGTTCCGCAGGGTGACGGGCTACACCCCCATCCTCACGGAGCACCGCTTCTATCACCCGCAGCTTGGCTACGCGGGGACGATCGACTCGGTCGGACAGTACGGCGGCTCGCTCGCGGTGCTCGACCGGAAAACATCCGCAACGCTCCTGCCGTCCGTGGGGCCGCAACTCGCGGCCTACCAGCACGCGCCAGGGGTGAAAGCGCTCCGGCGCTACGCCATTCAACTCATGGCCGATGGGTCAATTGCGAAGGCGCACGCGTTCACCGACGCGGACGACTGGCGATGCTTCACGGCCATGCTCGCAACCCGTTCTTGGAGGACGAAACATGGACTCTAACTCGATTCAAGAGAGGTTCGGCGCAGCGGCATTGGCAGAGGGGTTCCTTGTGGCGCTTGCCTCCCCGAGAACTCTCTCACCCGACCTCGTGCGTCTTGGCATGAATGCCGCGCTTCGGCACCCGGAGTGGGCGCAAGCGATGCTTCGCGACTACCGCGAAGGGCGCACCGACGCTGCCGACTTCGATTCTGTCGCAGACAGGTTTGTCACCCATGCCGCGTTGGAGGTTCTGCAAGATGCCGCTGCCAATTAACGTCGCGGAGGACGCGGGCCTGTGGGCGGAAGTCGACGCCCTGGTCGAGCCGCACCGGAAGGCGCTCGCTGCGGCGATCGAGTTTGCCGACCAACCCTTCCAGACGCCGCAGGACAACGACGGCCTGGTGTTCCTCAACGACCGGCTGCGCGAGCTGGCGACCGTAGGGCGAAGCATCGAGGACGCGCGCAAGAAGGCCACAGCACCGATTGCCGGCCAGAAAACAGCGGTCGACGCCGAGTTCAAGCTCGCGCTCGATGCGGTCGGCCGGACCCGCGCCCTCATCAACAACGTCATCAGCAACTTCCAAGCTGAACAGCGGCGGAAGCGCGAAGCCGCTGAGGCCCTGGCTCAGAAGCAGGCCGAGCAGGAACGCCGCCGCAAGGAACGGCTCGCGCAGCAGGCCATGGAGAAGGGCAACACGGAGCGGGCGATGGAGCACGCGGAAGCGGCTGCGCGCGTTGCCCCAAAGCCGGTCGCGGTGCCGGAGCCAGTGAAGCTCCAAGGCAACTTCAACCGCACGACGTGGCGCGCGGAAGTGGTCGACGAAAGCCTCATTCCGCGCGAGTACCTGATGGTCGACGAGATGAAGCTGAACCTCATCGCTGTCGCCCTCAAGGAGACGTTCAACATCCCTGGTGCCAAGGCCGTGTCGGTCTCCACCAGCGTTCAAAGGAGCATGTAGATGACACTGACGTTTTGGAAGAAAACCACTCCCGCCCATGAGCACCAGTGGAAGGCAGTGAAGTTCGCGCCGCTGGAGGGGCACGGCCCGTTCGGCGCTGCCATCACTCGCGCCTATGGGGCCTGCGATTGCGGCGCCCGTTCCATCGCCATCGTGGCCTTGGAAGAGTCAGATGTCCGATGGCTCTACAGGGCCCAAGGGGATGAGCCGGTGCCCGTCCCCGAAGCCTTCCTCGCCGCGTTCGATGCGGGCCTGCCGCAGTGACACAGGCGCTCACCGTTTCCAACGTCGGGCAGCACGTCCAGGTGTTCGACGAGTCACAACTCGAGATCCTGCAGAAGACCATCTTCAAGGGTGGCACTCCCAACCAACTCGCCCTGTTTGCGCAGGTATGCCAGCGCACCGGCCTCGACCCCTTCGCAAAGCAGATCTACCCGGTCATTCGGAACACGAAGGTGGACGGCAAGGTCGTCCCCGTGATGACGATCCAGACCGGCATCGACGGCTATCGCCTCATCGCACAGCGGTCCGGAGAGTGGGAAGGCACCACACAGCCGGAATGGTGCGACGAGCTGGGCACCTGGCACGACGTTTGGCTCAGCGAGGACCCTCCGGCGGCGGCGCGGATCGGCGTCTACCGGCGCGGGTTCCGCGAACCTGTCATGTTCACGGCGGTCTACCGCGAGTACGTCCAAACCGTCGCCATCTACGAGAACGGCCAACGCTCCGGCAAGAGTCGCCCAAACGAGATGTGGTTCAAGATGCCCGCGAACCAGCTTCGGAAGTGCGCTGAGGCGGGAGCGATTCGGACGGGCTTCCCGCAAGAGTGCGCCGGCATCTATGTCGACGCTGAGGACGGCGCGGGCGACCACGTTTGGGACGCCCAGGTCGAGCGCGAGACGCCGCCACCAGTCCGAACAATCGCACCGCCCCGAGCGACCGATGAGCCGTTCGAAGGCGAGTTCACAGAAGCCGGAGAGGAGGAGCAGGAGGACACCCAATCCACACCCCTGCCACCAGTAGATGAGCCTGCTCCTCCTCCACCGGCTGCAACCGAGTCGGTGGTCGCCAACGTGCGAGACGACAGCGACGAGCAGTCCGCGGCTGAGAAGGAACCGCCTGCGACGCCTCCCCGCCGCGCCCGGAACCTCGATGCGAGCGAGCCCACGCCAATCCGTGAGGCTGCTGCCGTCGCGCCGACCTTCGCGGAATTCTCGGCCGACGTGGACAAGGTGGTGGCCGAGCTCGGCGCCGACTTCGCGGACTTGGCGATGTGCCTGAACATCGCGGCCGACGAGCTGGCCTTGAAGAAGTGGTGGGAGCGGACGGTGAACGCCGGCAAGATCAAAGACCCGGTCGAGTACATCCGCAAGAACATCCAAGCGATGCAGGGGTAGGGGCGATGGGAACATTTTCAGACGATGGAAAGTGGCGACCATCCTTGACGGATCGCATCGAAGACAATTTCTTTCTCTTCTTCGGCGCGATCTTGCTTGGGGTTATCGCGTTCATGGCGGTCATCGGCGTCCCGATAGTGGGAGGCGTCATCTGGTTCGAGTCGTCGCAATGTGCCCGCACCAGCCAGCGCCTGGAGGTTCCGAGCAAGTACGACTGGCTCCAGGCGACCTGCTACATCCAGGTCAACGGGCAGTGGGTTGATCAGGAGAGGTACCTCGTCAACCAGCCGGTGGAGGCACGCTGATGGCAGCTTACGTTCCCCTCACCGACCTGGAGCTCGACGATTACGACTTGGAGCTTGCTAGCCTCCAATCCGAGGCGGGTTCCGCAGCCAACTACGAGATGGAACGGCGGTTGCTGCGCGAAGTCGCGTGGCTCCGGTCCAACGTCCTCAAGCTGCTCAACCAGTTCGGCGCGAAGGGCGAATGCGCCGGCTGCCACGAAGAGATGTATTGGATGCCGCGGCCCGGCAAGCGGCCCATCCCGTACATGAAGCTCGGCTTGGTGCATTTTGGCAACTGCCCGGACGCTGCGCAGTTCCGCCGTGGCGGTGAAGCGTGAGCTGGAAGGACGACGACGCCCGCATCCTCTCGCGGACTATCGAGGGCACGGAGCAAGGGCCACCGACCCGCCAGCAGCTTCGCCACACTGACCGGATTGCCTACAAGCGCCGGGAACAGGCAGCGCGGGCCAAGCTGCGCGACATGCGCCGGAGCCTCCGGCGATGACGCAGCCAACACCCGCCCTCTCCACCATCACCATCGGCGCCGGCTCGAAGATCGTCCTGATGAAAATCGCGGCGGAATTCCTCCACGCAGAGCCGCATCTTTCGCTCTATCCGGAGTACAGCGCTCGGCTTCGGGCGCTGATGAGGACTCTCGAATGCCTGAACAGCAGCGCGCACGCTTGGGTGCTTGCCGAGGCCAAGCGTAGCGAGCAGGCCCGATGACGACCTTGGCCCTGGAGCGCGTGGCGACCATCGTCATCGACTGGCTGGAACGGAACCCGATCGAGCTGGACACCATCCTGACCCTGGCGACCCTGCCGCTGACCGCGTCGAGCCTGGACTTCGAGGCCAAGACCGAGGCAGAGATGATCGTGGTCGGCGCGCGGAAGCGAGCGGTCGAGCGGTACTTCGGGTCCGCTATGTTCGGTGCCTGCGCGAGTTGCTACCTGCCGGTGGTGGAGTTTAGCGATGGGCGGGCGATGAACTGGCCGGACATGGGGGAGCACGCGCACGAGTTCCCGGCTGAGCTGCCGGCGCCGATGGCGCGCCGAGCGCGGGGGATTGCATCGTGAAGTACCAGCGCAAGACGTTCGAGGTGGAGGCCGTCCAGTACGACGGCACGCCGCACCCATTGGTGCGCACCATTGATGACTTGCCGGCCTCCCTGCTGCGGATGAACGGGACCTACGCCTACGTGGACGGGATGTCCTGCCCGCTGCCGCTGATCCGGGCTTCATGCTGCCCTTGCCGCCCTCCGCGCCCAAGCCGGGGAGGGGATGTGAGCCGAATCAGCGACATCCTCGACGCCGAAGCCTACAAGTCGGACTGCGGGACGTGCCGCAAGCCTGTTTGGTGCTTTGCCCCACGGTTTCCCGGAGCGCCGTCCGAAGAGTTCCCCGCCGCCCAGCCCGAGATTCGCCACTACAACGCGAACGGGTCCCGGCATGAGCACGCGCCGAAGGTTGCCCCATGAAAGGGGCGCAGTGTCCTCGCTGCAGGAGAAGCCTTACCTGCAC
>CAYGHU010000002.1:0-18073 GCA_964349785.1 uncultured Dehalococcoidaceae bacterium
CTCGCCTGCTTCGGTATGGCATTCGCGCTCAGCGGCGCGTACACACTCATCCAGGGCCAGGCCGTGGCAGTCCCGGCGCGGGAACAGCAGTGGCTGCTCTCCGCCACCGAGGTGTTTGGCGTCGCTGCCGCACTCACGCTCCCGCTCATGGCGCGCCCTCACCTCCCGCGATCCAGCCTGTATGCTGCAGGCGCCGTCGGACTGCTGACCTTCGGGATGTTCCTGTCGGGGGGCGGATCCACCGCCCGCATTCTCCTGCTCTGGAACGAGGGACTCACGGGCACGTTGCCTGCGGGAGTCTATGCGGCCGCGGCGGCCACCGTTGCCGCAACCGTCGTTGCGCTCGTCCGCCAACACGACCTGCCCCGCGCCGCCGCCGTCATACTATTGGTTACCGGCGGCATCGGCCTGCACAGCACCTATCAGTCAGGACTCGTGATCCTCGCGCTGGTGGTGTTTCTGCTGCACGCCCTGGGACAAGGACCGGCGCACCCGTCGCCGGACCGTTCGGATATCGCCTGATCGGCAACGAGAAATCGATCTACCCGGCGCAGCAGGATAGGATCCTGCTGCGCCTCCGCTCCGAACGCCTGCGGTCGCGCAGCCACGCCCCTCGCGCTACGGCTACGCTCCCACCGGGTCGGATACCAGCCGGTCGAGCGTGTCCTGCGCCTCCTCGACGAGGTCGGCGACAACCTGCCGCGCTGGCTTCACCTGCGTGATGTGACCCACACCCTGCCCCGCGGGCACGGTCGTCCACTCCGTCAGCTTGTGATCCTTGATGCTCTGCTGTAGCTTGCCCACAAGCATCCCCTGAAGCGGCATCGGCAGCGGCTCGGGCGCGCCCGGCTGCTTCCACGCGTCCGTCCACTTCGAACGCACCTGGCGTACCGGCTTCCCTGTGGTCGCCCGTGACTGGATCGCGTCTTCGGCGTTTGCCGTGAGCAGCCGCTCCTTGAGCGGCAACTCCGTCTCCGATTCGTTCGTGGCCTGCCAGATCGTGCCGCACCAGACGCCGTCCGCACCCAGGGCCAGCGCCGCGGCTACGTGAGCCCCGGTCGTCACCCCGCCAGCTGCTAGCACCAGCGTATGCGTGCCGCGCGCGAGCTTCACGACCTCCGGCACGAGCGAGAACGTGCCAATCGTCCCGGAGTGCCCACCGGCATCGGCGCCCTGCGCGATGACAACGTCAATGCCCGCCTCGATCTCCCGCCGCGCCTGTCGCGGCAGTCCGACCAGCCCCCACACCTTCGTACCGGCCTCGTGTGCTCGTTCGAGGATGAACGCCGGGCTGCCGAGCCCGGAGGCAAAGATCGGCACGCGCTCTTCGAGGATCACTTCGACCTGTTCGTAGGCGCGCCGCAGCAGGTCCGGCCGGATGCCGCGCCACGGGGGTGGCGTCTTCGGGTCCTCAATCTGCGCCTCTCGCTGCAGGCGCTCGACGAAGCTGCGGTGCTCCTCGGGAATCTGAGCCTCGAGGTCCTCGAGGCTCCCCTCCACAAACGACGCCGGCACGAGCAGGTCAACGCCAAACGGCTTGTCGCCGACGCGCTCCCGAATCCAGCGCACCGCCGAACGTATCTCCTCCGGCGTGCTGCCCGTCGCCCCAAGGACACCGATGCCGCCAGCGTTGGTCACCGCGGCGATCACATCCTTCGTGTGGGCAAACGCCACGATCGGATACTCACAGCCATACTCTTCGCACAGACGCGTGTGCATTGCATCACCTGACATCCTGCTCCCCTTCCACTGGCGCCGTTGACACCGGCGTTACTGCTGGGACTTCGTCGTATCGTCGGTAAGCGAAGAGCCAGCCGGGCGGACCGCGTGCCCCGCAGTATCGCGTCGCCGATGTTACAACAATCGCGATGGAACAGAGAACCTCAGCAGGAGTACGCGGGCCCGCGCGCGCCTGGGACGGCCCGTATCGTCAGTCGGCGGGCTGGCGTCTACTGAAGCGCCCGGCGAGCGTCCCCTCCCCAAGCGCCCGCCCGGCGATCGCTCGGCGCAACGCTCGCGCCGAGGCGCCACGGCGCAGGCCGAGCGGCCCATCGAGGGCGTAGACCGTGAACATATAGCGATGCTCGCCGAATGGCGGGCAGGGCGGCATCCAGCGTCGTAGCCACGCCGAATTCCGGCCGAGGACGGCGTCACCGCCCATATCCCCGGCATTCTCCGGCACCTCCGCCTCGGGTGGCGACGCCGGGATGTTGAACAGTACCCAGTGGGTGAACGTCATCAGCGGTGCGTCCGGATCCTCCATCGTCACCGCCAGTGTGCGCGTCCCTTCCGGCAACCCGGTCACGCGCAGTGGCGGCTGCGCCCCTCCACCGCGACAACCGTATCGCCGAGGAATCGCGCCGCCATCGGAGAACGCCGGCGAACTAACCGTCAGCGCGACCGTCATCGTTACTTACTGCCGGGCAGCACGCCCGGGGCGTACCCCTCGCCCACCAGCTGCTTGTCCTGCAGCGCTTGGTACTCCTCCTCCGAGTACCCCAGCAGCTCGCGATAGATGTAGTCGTTGTGCTCCCCCAGCCATGGGGAAGGCATACGCAGATGGTTCGGAGTGTTCGCCATCTTGAAGACCAGCCCCGGATATCGATGTGTCCCCGTGCGCGCGGCGGTCAACTCTTCGAAGAAGCCTCGCTCCGCCAGTTGCGGACAGGCATGCGCCATCGCTTCGTTCTGGACGGGACCCGCGATCACCCCTGCGGCCTGGAACTGGAGGAACAGCGCCTGGACATCATGCTGCTGTGTGTACTTCGGCAACAGCCGGTCGAGCTCGTCGCGGCACTCAAAGCGCCCGCTTGCCGTCGCGAACCGCTCATCAAAGAGCAGGTCTTCAGCCTCCAGCACCTCGCACAGCGCCACCCACGCGTCGTCCGAATCGCAATCGATGCCGATCCACATGTCATCGCCCCAGCGATGGTCGGCCTTGCACTGATAGTAGCCGTGCGGCGCGTGCACCCGGTGGCTGTTCCCCTGTGGGCCGGGGTCGCGTCCGTTGGCCGTGCGCTCGAGGATGAACTCCCCGAGCACCGAGAGAAACGTCTCGGCCTGCGGCAACTCCACCTGCTGGCCGCGGCCGGTGCGCTGCCGATGCCGCAGCGCCATGGCCACGGCGAACGCACCCGTCACCCCCGCGATCGCGTCGCCCGTCACCACGCCTCCGGCCGCGGGCACACCCGCATCCGGGTACGACCGCAAGTACGTGTGCCCGACCATTGCCTCCATGTGCATACCGAAACCGCGGTAGTTCTTGTACGGCCCCGAGAGCCCAAACCCAGGCATGCGCACCATGATGATCTTCGGATTCCGCTCACAGAGCGCATCGTACGTCAGGCCGGCTTTCTCAATCGTCTCCGGTACGTTGTTCTCAACAACCACGTCCGAGACCTCCACCAGACGCAGGAACAGCTCACGCCCTTCGGGAGTCATGACGTCGGCAGTCACACTCTTCTTGTTGCGTGCGTGAGAATTGAACGCGGCGCCCCGATTCCAGTAATCCTCACCCGCCTCAAAGTCCGGGAAGCCGCTCGTCGTCATACCGGCCTTCGCCAGTTCGCGTAGCACAGCCGCTGGCTGCGGGCGGATCTCCGCGCTGCGGGTCGAGGACTGGATGGCGGTACGCGGCTCGACGCGTATCACCTCCGCCCCCCACTCGGCCAGCAGCTGCGTCACGTGCGTCCCCGCCCACACAACCGTCAGATCCACAATCCGGATACCGTCCAGCGGAAGATTCGTCATCGCTCGGCCCTCCATCCCTCTGCTAGATCGCGCCCACCCCGCGAAGCGTCACCAGCCGCTCGCGAGGTACGCCCAGCTCCGCGAGCACCTCAGCGGTGTGCTCTCCAAACAGCGGCGCACGGTGCGCGGGAGGCCGCGGCGTATCGGACAACAACAACGTCCGTCCTGGGTACTCGAACGTGCCGGCCACCGGATGCTCGACCGTCTCCCACACACCGCGATCGCGGTAATGCGGGTCCGTGATCAGGTCGTCCGTTGTATTGATGATGCCCGCCAGCAGTCCATAGGACTGCGCTTCGGCGACCGCATCGCGTTTCGTGCGTTGCATCGACCAGCCCAGGTACGCTGTCGCGATCTCCTGCACGAAGGCCGGATCGAGCGTCGGCGGCGGCTGGTTCAAGCGCGGATCGCCGGCAAGGTCTTCTCGTCCGATCATGCGCACGAAGTCGTGTATCTTCGGCCCTGGGGCGAGGATGTCCACCTCGCCGTCGAGGCACGGCTGCACGCCGGACGCCAGCGCGTACCCGCTCAGCGTGCGCCGTCCGCTGATCGTCCCCTGATACGCATAAGTGGTCAGCCCAATCGTGCGCCGGTCGCGGGATCCCGCCTGCGTCTCATAGATCGAGACATCGATGTGGTCGCCTTCCCCGCCCGCCTCCGCCCGCAGGACAGCGAGCATGACCGCATACGCAGCCACGGTGCCTGCCTGGATTTGCGCGACATTCCCGCCCAGCTTCAGCGGCTCACGGTCTGCGGATCCGGTCTGGATGACGGGCCCGCCCATCCCCTGCAGCGTCAGCTCCGACGCCCGGAAGCCGAGGTCCACATACGGCCCATCCTGCCCCCACGGAGTAATCGATGCGTATACCACCCCGGGCCGGGTTTCGCAGAGGTCTTCATACCCCAGCCCGATCTCCGCCATGGCCCCGGGCTCGTCGCTTTCGACGACAATATCCGCCGTAGCGGCGAGACTCCTGGCGAGGGTGAGCCCGTCCTCCGTCTCCAGGTTCAGGCTCACCGACCGCTTGTTCGTGTTCAGGCTCAGAAACAGTAAGCCGCGCTCTGGATCGGGGATATCTCCGGCGAACGGCGGGACGCGTCGCAGCGGGTCGCCTCCCGTCGGCTCGACCTTGATGACATCGGCGCCGTAGTCCGCAAAAAGCTTCGTACAACTCGCGCCCGCCACCCCGGTGGAAAAATCCACCACCCGTAACCCCTCCAGTGCGTTCACTCCACCCTCCAGATCCTCACTGAGCCCGGCTGCGAACCGCATCATAACGGAACCTGGCCCTGCGGGGCCCACATGCGGACCCACAACTTCGTGCACTCGACGGCTGATAGATTTCCAAGCCGATCTGTGAAGGCGTGGCTGGCCAACATGGGCGGAGCAGCAGCGTCGAGTTCAACGCCAGCGCTCGCCGTGGCTCAATGGCATCCCCTTCGCGCTGCCTGGCTCGAACAGCCAGTCCACGACGGCTGGGGTAACCAAGTGATGGAGACCTGCCTGTACAAGTAACACCCGCTTCCCCGGCTCCGGCCTCAAGCTGACGGAGCCGGGGAAGTTACGCGCGGCGGAAGTTCCGAGGGCAGACGCCCCCGTCGCGGTTCCTAATTCGCGATCCGCGGCCCCGCGAGAATCAGCGCACGTGAGCCCACATGCCGCAGCACATACTCCGCGACCGACCCCACAACCTCACGGCCGAGGCCGCCAGCGCCTCGCGTCGCCATGATAATGGCCTCCGCGCCGTGCCGTTCGGCCGCATCGAGGATCGCGTTGCCGGGCCTCCCCTCGGCGACGTCGGTGGTGACCGTGACACCGGCGTTGCGAAGTTCCTCCGCCGCCCGTTCCACCTCGCTGTGTGCCTCTTCCCGCTGGACGAAGTGCTGGCTCTCGGCAAGCTCGGCGATCGCCTCGGCCCTCCCGCCCGTGAACTCGAACGTCTCGCCGAGCAGGCGGCTGCGCAGCGCCTGGACCGGCTCGATCGCCTCGAACACGACGACCTCCGTCCCGGTCCCACTCACCAGCGCCACCGCTTGCTTGACCGCCGCGCGAGCGAGCTCCGAACCGTCCAGTGTGACTATCACGCGTTTGTACATGTCATACCTTCCCATCGACTGCGGACAGCGACCGGCCACCCGCTCTAGTCCTGATGCTACCTACCCTTGCCTGCTCCACGTGGATCGAGGGGCCTCCGGCGCTCGCCACTCCACGCATGCCGATTCTTGCCTGCGACCGCCGCCCTCACTATAGCCATTCGTCACCCTGCGCGACGGACGATTGGGTTTCGGCCATGGCGACCGACCGACATAACCCACGCCAGAAGCCAGTGCAGGCCCGAGATGAGTCCTACCGCTGATTTCCAGGCTTCACAGATCCATCAGCGTCCACCCGCCAGACCGCCTCGCCTTGCCGCATTCCTCGGCCCCAGCAATCCAAGGAAAGGCGAGCCTGCTCCCAACAAGAATCCGAATTGATACCAGCCGGTGTCTCGCCCGAGGTTATAGACAGGGAATCGCTCCCATCCTCCGAACACGTGGACAATGAGGACGGGCCAGGCCGAGATACCATTCCACAGCCCCCACAGGAAACTCTCCACCGCATCCCCCTATTCGGTAAGTCCGCCTGCCCGCGAATGTCCGAGCATCACCTCGGGCGGACGGGCTGGCGGAGGACGGTGCGCATCCGCTCCGGTGCCATTCGGCGCGGATCGCTCAAGTAGATCTCGTGATGTCTCCCATACGGTTGCAGTCCCTGCTCTTCCGCGAAGGCGTGCAATGCGTGGATCGTCGGCCCCTCAGTCGCGAACGGCCCGATGTGCATGATCTGGGCGCACCGCCCCTCCTCGAACCGCTCCAACCGGAGCCGGCCGAGGACATCCGCAGCCGCCTTATGGGCCGCCTGCGCTCGTGCCTGCTCAAAGGCCGCTGGCGTCACTTCCTCTGGCTGCCGGATCATGAGCGTCCACCGCCAGTCAGACGGTCGCGCGCTGTCGAATGCCTCGCCGCCAGCCATCGACCACAGCCCCTCGAGCGGAGCGACCACGAAGTCAATGCCGTCCGTCCGTTTCAGCGTGAATTTCAGGATATAAGCAAGCGTGTACAGGGTGTTCGCCGCCCCGTGGAAGTCAGGCGAGGTGTTCGGGTCACCCATGCCGTCAACCATCAAGAACTGGAACTCAGGCACATCGACCATGGTCGGCTTCCGAGGCGGCGCATAGAGCTCTTTCGCCTCCCGCTTGAAATCGATCTTTGTGGTAGCCATGAGGCATCCCTCGCGATCACACGCCCTTCGGAGGCGGCAGGGTTCCTGCGATGGGATGATGTGTGAGCCGGCGGCGGCCGCACAGAGGCGATGGTCACGTTCAACCAGTGCTATTCGTCCAGGCAGCCGTCATTCCCCGGCCAATATGCTGTAGGCGAAGGCACGCCAATGTCAGAATCTCCCTCAGCCATCGTCTTTCGCGGCGTCGTGAAACGCTTCGGGGACGCGACGGCCCTTCGCGGCGTCAATCTCGAGGTGCCGCATGGCGAAATCTTCGGATTCCTGGGGCCGAACGGGGCGGGGAAGACGACGGCGCTCCGCCTCCTCATGGACTTCATCCGCCCCACTGCCGGCGCGATCGAAGTCCTCGGCTACGACGCCCGGCGTCAGTCGGTCGAAGTCCGCCGCAACGTTGGATATCTCCCCTCTGACCCGGCGATGTACGGCGGCATGACCGCCCGCGAATACCTCGACTACATCACCGAGCTTCGCGGCGGGCGCGAGGACACACCGTATCGCCGAGCGCTGGTCGCACACCTGCAGCTGGATGAGGACCGCAAGATTGGGGCATTGTCCCGAGGAAACCGCCAGAAGATCGGGCTCGTTCAAGCGTTGATGACTCGCCCGCCTGTCGTCATTCTCGACGAGCCCACAACCGGACTCGACCCGTTGATGCAGGACGTGGTCGCGGACACCCTCAAGGATTGCGTAAAGGACGGCTCGACCGTCTTCTTCTCGTCGCACCTGCTCGCGGAAGTAGAGCAGGTGTGCACTCGCGTGGCCATGCTGCGCGCGGGACAGGTGGTGGATGTGATCGACCTCGCTGCCCGGCGTCGCCTCGCGCCTCGCCGCATCCGCATCACGTTCGTCACCGCACCGCCCCCGCACGCGTTCGACGGCATTGAAGGGCTCCGTCTCGGAACTTCAAAAGCCGCCGAGCCCGGCCGGGAGCTGGCCTTCGAGTTGCGTGGGCCTATCGACCCGCTCCTGAAGCGGATTGCCCAGTTTGAGGTCGCGGACATCGACACCCAGGAACTCACGCTCGAGGAGGTCTTCCTTTCCTACTACGGAGACGGCCCGGGATCCCCGCCCGGGCATGGAAGGCGCGACGAATGATGCCGCCAGCGTTCAGACGGTCGCTACATGACATCCGTTGGAACGTCCTGGGCTACGGGGTCGGCCTCGGCGTCTGGGCCGCGGTGATTGTCGCGCTGTTCCCATCGATCCGCGAATCTCTCGGAGACGTTGAGATGCCGGAAGACTATCTCCAGTTCTTCGGGATCGAGTCATCTGACTTCCGGCTGGCATCGAACTATTTCCAGGCCGAGTTCTTCTCGACCGCACCGGTCGTCCTGGTCGTCTATGCCGTCGTCGTCGGGACCGGGACACTGGCCGGTGACGAGAGCAACCGCACACTCGAACTGATCCTCGCGCAACCTATCTCGCGGACACGGCTGTTTGCCGAACGCGCCACCGCCATCGTCCTGGGCGGCCTGTTGATACTCCTGCTCACTGCCGTCGGGTGGACGATGGCTCTGCTGTTCATCGAAGCGGACGATACCGTGTCTATCCCGAAGCTCGCCGCCGCGACCGTGGCGCAGGCCCCCTTATTGACGTTCTGGATCGCGCTGTCGCTGCTACTTGGAGCGCTCGCCCCCTCACGAGGCTCAGCAGCCGGCGTGGCGACGGTCATCGCAGTGGCGACGTTCCTGGCGAACTCCCTCGCCGCCATCGCCGATCAGGTGGAATGGCTGCGATATCTCAGCCCGTTCTGGTACTCGGACGCTCCGACCATTCTGACAGGCGGCGTGACTCCATGGCACACAGCCGTCCTGCTCGCGATCACCGCGGCCTGCTTTGCAGCGGCCCTATTCGCATTTCGCAGTCGCGACCTGAACACGGGCCGGCTACCCCGGCCGGCTCTGGCCTTCTCGCGGACGGCGCGCCAGACCCGCCCCGAGTCCGCATCTCAATAGCCGCGTACATCGAGGTGAAAGCGCCACCGATTAAGGGGGCACTGGCAGGCTGAGCCGGACTAGCGTACCCATATCCGGTGCGCTCTCGACGTCGAGCGCGCCGCCGATCTCCTCGGCACGTGCGCGCATGTTGCGCAGACCCAAATGTTCCTGCTGGAGATGATTTGTTATGTCAAATCCAGCACCGTCGTCTCGTATCTCCAGGACAAGGCGCCCGGATTCCGCCGCCAGCCGCAATTCGACGCGGCTGGCTTGTGCGTGTTTCCGCACGTTGGTCAACGCTTCCTTCGCGATGTGGTACAGCGCCAGAGTCTCCTGCTCTGAGAGGACAGGCATCCGCTCGGGGACGGCCAGCTCCGTGTGGATCGCGGCATCCGAGCGCACATCGTCAAGCAAGCGGTCGAGGAGAGCCGGGATGCCCGCGCCGAGACGGTCGAGCGGGAGACTCATCACGTACCGGCGGATATCGTCGATGACCTGGCGGAGCTCCTGCACCGCTTCATCGATCGAGGCAGCCGAGTCAGGCGAAACGCTGACAACGACCTTTCTCACCTCGAGCAGGTTGAGGCCGACGGCATAAATCGCCTGCATCACGCCGTCATGCAAGTCGCGGGCGATCCGTTCCCGGTCGTGCTGCAGCTCCGCCTGCGCCAGCAGGCGCTGGCGGTCCTCGTCTGCCTGCACCCGCTGTGTCGTGTCCCGTGCGATACCTTCGATCGCGACCGCTTGGCCTGCTGTGTCGCGGACCACCGTGAACTGCTGCTCGTGCCAGGCGATGGATCCGTCGCGTTTCCGGATCTGGATCAGAAACGGATTCGGAAGCGCCTCCGGGTCCGACATGAGCCGCTGCATGAGCGCCCGGTGTTCCGGCTCCGCCATCTCTACGAACAGGTCGGGGTCGGCGTAATGGTCCTCTGGCAAATAGCCCGTCAGCGGCCGGGCCGCCGGACTCATGTACTCGATGCGAGGCGGCCCCGGCACGAGCCGGACACGATAGATGATGTCGCGCGCCTGCTCGGCCAGCAGGCGGTACCGCTCGTCGCTCCGCCGCCGGGCTGCTTCCAGCGCCCTTCGCTCAGAGATGTCACGGATGATCGCGGTCACAAACGTCCCCTGCTCAGTCGGGATCGGGCCAAGGCTGATCTCGACCGGAAGCTCGCGGCCGTCCTGACACAGGGCGAACAGCTCCAGTCCGTTCCCCATAGGCCTCATCGCCGGATCGGCATGGTATGCGGCCTGATGCCCGATGTGGCTCGCTCGGAACCGCTCGGGGATCAGATATTCGACCGTCTTCCCGAGCAAGTCCTCCGGCGCATAACCCAGCATCTGTTCCGTCTGCCGGTTCGCCAGCACGATCCGTCCGCCGGGGTCGACCAGGATGATCGCGTCCGGGGCAAGGTCGACCACGGACTGGAGCAGATGAATATCCATCGCATCCCACGTAATGCTAATGCCCCCGGCTGTTAAAAAAACTAGTACAGCTTGTGCAAAGTATAGCTTCACACGCGGGATGCGGGCATGGCTACTGCGCCGTGTACCCCCCATCCACCGCCAGCGCCGCCCCGGTCACGAACGACGCTTCCTCACTGGCGAGAAACAATGCGGCCTGTGCCACCTCCTCCGGCCGCCCCACCCGGCCGATCGGATGCAGGCGCTCGCTGGCTGCGCGGCTGGCCGGATTCGCGAGCACTGCCGTCGTCATCGGCGTTTCGATGTACCCCGGACAGATGCAGTTCACCCGTACGTTCTTGCGCCCGTACGAGATGGCAAACGCGCGCGTGAGGCCGACGATCCCGTGCTTCGACGCTACATACC
Source organism: uncultured Dehalococcoidaceae bacterium (assembly GCA_964349785.1). GTDB lineage: Bacteria > Chloroflexota > Dehalococcoidia > UBA2979 > UBA2979 > JAIBBD01. The sequence continues at coordinate 10,804 of CAYGHU010000002.1, forward strand.
CCGACGGGTCGCGGCCCGGCGAATCAGGAGACTGTCCGGCGCCCACCAGACCGAGGATGGAAGAGACGTTGACGATGCTCCCTCCCCCTTGTTCGGCCATTCGCGCGGAGCCATGGCGAAGCCCGTAGTAGACGCCGCTCAGGTTCACCGCGATCGTCTTGTCCCACGGCCCCGGCCCGATCCCCGCATTGTTCATCAGCACGTCCAGCGAGCCGTACCGCTCGACGGTCCGCTCCAGGACCGTAGCGACGGCCTGCTCGTCCGTGACATCGAGCTGCATCGCCTCCGCGCTGCCACCCGCCGCCCGGATCAGCGCAGCCGTCTCCTCCTCGTCGGCCGCCTGGAGCCCGGCGCACACGACCGTCGCCCCTTCCCGGGCGAACAGCAGGGCGGCCGCCCGCCCGATGCCGGAGCCTGCTCCAGTGATAACGGCGACCTTACGTTCCAGACGCATCTCAGACCTCCTCACCCATACGAGACTATCGCGAGGACGAGGCGATCCGTCCACTCCAGGCGGCACTCGGGTCGTGCTCGTATCCACAGGTGACACATACGAGTTCTTCGCCGTCGAAGAACAGCCTCCCGCGGCACCGGGGGCACGCATAATGGCCGCTGTACCGCAGCGGCGCGTGGACCGTCCCCGTGGATGCTTGTAGCTCCGTAGTCATGTCCATCACCCTTCTCACCCAGGGCACGAGTCTGGGCGGCGGGCCTCAGCGGCCACAGTGCTGATGGTCACCCGCCATGAAGGCACATCGTCACAATTAGACGTCCCCATGAGCCACGTCATGCCGTACATCGACAGGCGTTCACTCCTCGCCAGGACATATGACTTTCGACGGTGCGAGGCGGGACTTAGGGCCGCCGACGCGCCTGACGCGGATCGCCGATGCTGATCGTATCCGGTTGGATGTGGGGGGATACGTGTACAGGAGAATTCTATTCGGCCACGGCGGATCCGCGCTCGCCGAGGCGGCTATCCCTCACGTGGCCGCCATCGCTCGAAGGTCAGGGGCCGAGGTGCTCCTCGTCCACGTCGTGCGGCCAGTGACCCAGGAGGTCACTCGCATGACGCCGGACACGGGATGGTTCCCGCCGTCACAGCTGTTCGTCGAAGGCGCACAGGATGCGATCGCGTATGAGCGTGCAGCCGCCGTCGAGAAGCTTCGGCAGGCGGCCGCAACGCTGCGAGACCTCGGAGTCTCATCCGTCCGCCAGACCGTCATAGAGGGCCTCCCCGACGACGGCATCCTCGCCCTCGCCCAGAACGAGCACTGCGACCTCATCGTGATCGCCACTCGTGGCCACTCGGGCTTCCGCCGGATGCTGCAGGGCTCGGTCGCTGAGTCCGTCTTACTGCGGGCTCACTCCCCGGTGCTCATCGTGGGACCGCATGCGGCGTCCAGCCACGGCACAGGCGACGGACAAGTACCCAGCCAATAGCGGACAGATACACGCGACATTCTTGCCGCGAGCAGTAGCGATGCATACCGAGGTGCTGCAGTACTGGCGACCCCGATCGGATTCGAACCGACGGTCTCCACCGTGACAGGGTGGCGTGTTAGGCCGCTACACTACGGGGCCGCGTGAAGCGGACATGATCGTACCGGCGGTGGAGCGGGCGGTCAAACATCGTTTCGCTACTCCAATATCGCCGGTACACTGATGGCGGAGGAACGAATGCCCAGGCGTCCTACGACCCGAGGCCCACTGGGCCGCCGCTCACTACCGCCCCGGCCGACGTACGAGCAAGCGCCCGTCGCCACCGCTGCGGCTCCCGATCGCCGGGCCCCGGTCAGCAGACCCGCTCGCCTCGTCGAACGGGAAGCGCCCTACCTGATAGCTGAGCTGAAGCGCATCGGGATGGTCACCGGCACGTGCGTGGGCCTACTGATGCTCCTAGTCGTCGTCGACCGCCTCACGTAGTAGGTCAGCGGAGCCGCCCCCACGCCGCCACCAGCGCGATCGCGAGGGCGAACAACCCCAGCAGGTCGCTCGTCACCCGGTCGAACTCGCCCGCGACCGCCAGCCTGATCACGGCGGCCAGCACCAACCCCGCCACCGCAATCCACTGCACCGAGGTGCCTCGCTTGCCCCGCGTGGCGCGAGTGATCGCCTCGGCCATCAGCGTCCCCGCCCCCGAGCCAGCCAGGAGCGCCAGCAGCAACCCGAAGAACGGCACGCGCGAGTCGGGCGGCAACAGCAGCGCGCCCGCGACGCCAAGTCCAGCGCCCACGACCGCCGCTGCGGCGCCCGCGCGGAGATAGTGCCCCGGCGCCAGCTCATACATGACCGGCCGCCGCAGCTGCGCGCAGTCACGGCAGCGCACGCCACCGGGCGTGTAGACCAGACATCGAGGACAGATGAGCCGTTCACAACGGCCGCATCGCAACTCGCTCTCGATGTCAGGATGCGTTTCGCAGTAGGTGACGACAGGATCTTGCATGGTCACGCCAGCCCGGGCGTCGCCTCGGGGACGTTGCAGCCGAGCGACCGTATGGTCTCGATGAATGCCTCGGCGACGGCGTCGGGCAACGGGATGTCGCCCGGCTGGCGTTCGTCCTTGCGGTCGATGCCGTGGAAGTCGGAGCCGCCGAGGGCGAACAGCCCCAGCCGCCTTGCCAGCGCCAGCAGCGTCTCCACGACCTCAGGCGTGTACGCTTTGTAGTAGACCTCCATGCCAAACAGGCCGTGCGAGGCAAGGTCGGTCGCTACTTGCTCGTACCCGTCCGTGAACGACGGGTGTGCGAAGACCGCAACGCCGCCAGCTTCGCGGATGATGGTGATCGCGTCCGCCGGCGTCAGCTTCTCGCGTTCGAAGTACGCCGGCCCATTTCGTCCCAGGAAGCGCTCGAATGCTTCGTCGAACGTCTGTACATGGCCGCGCTCGATCAATGCGTGCGCGACGTGCGGGCGGCCCACTGAGGCCTCGCCCGCGATCTCCTGCACCCGTTCCCACTCGATCGGGGCGCCGAGTCGCGCGAGCGCCTCGACCATGCGCTCTGCGCGCTCAATCCGGCCGCGCCGGAACTCATCGAGCTTCAACCGCAGGCTGGCATCGTCCGGGTCGATGCACAGGCCGAGCATGTGCACCTCGGTACCGGGCACGTCGCATGACAGCTCGACCGAGGGGATCAACAGGAAGCCGGGATGGCGGGCGGCGGCGGCCCGGGCCTCTTCGATGCCGTCGACCGTGTCGTGGTCGGACAGCGCCATGATGCGCACGCCCCGTGACGCGGCGAGGTCGACCAAGTCTGTGGGCGACAATCGCCCGTCCGAGCGTGTGGAATGAGTATGAAAGTCGCCGATGCTCATGCGGACAGTGTGGGGCCGTTCATCGCAACAGGCATTCGCGGTCCACCCGCTCGATGCTGTTCGCCCGGCCGGTCGCCTCATCGACGTCAATGAGGACGGAGTTGAACGTCACCTCCTGCCCGTCGGCCACCGGCAGCCGCGTGGGCATGCCCGTCAGGAAGCGATCGAGGACGGCGGAGACGTCGTCGCCGATGATCGAGTCGCGGACGCCCACCATACCGAGGTCGGTGACCATCGCGGTGCCGCGCGGCAATATTCGTGCGTCAGCGGTGGGGACGTGCGTGTGCGTACTCACCACCGCCGCCACGCGCCCATCGAGGTACCACGCCATCGCCTGCTTCTCGCTCGTCGCCTCCGCGTGGAAATCGACGAAGACGATCGCGTCCTGGCCGGCCTCCCTGAGGAGCGCGTCCGCCGCGCGGAACGGGTCGTCGACCTGGACGGGCATGAACGTCCGGCCCATGAGATTCATCACCGTGAAGGCGCCCATGCGGGTCATGCCTCGCCCGGGCGTTGTCAGGGGATAGTTGGCGGGCCGGAGGATCGGCCAGTCGTCGTCCAGAGACGGCACGAACTCGCGCACGTCGAAGATGTGGTTTCCAGAAGTGATCACGTCCACACCGGCACTGAACAGCTCGCGCGCCGTCTTCTCCGTCAGCCCCCGGCCCGCCGCCGCGTTCTCCCCGTTCAGTATCACGCGGTCGAGGCGGAACGAGGCCCGCAACTCGGGCAGCAGCTGCGCGACCGCCTCGCGACCCGGCCGGCCAACGACGTCGCCGACCATCAGGACACGCATCGTTATCGAGCGACCGCCGAGGACCGGGTTTCACGCACGACGGTCACCTTGATCTCGCCTGGGTACTGCAATGTCTCCTCGATCTTACGCGAGACGTCTCGCGCCAGGCGGGCCGCACCGAGGTCGTCGACCTCCTCCGGGTGCACGATCACACGCACCTCGCGGCCGGCCTGAATGGCGAACGACTGGTCGACGCCGTCGAACGAGTTCGCGATGGTCTCGAGGGCCTCCAGACGCTTCACGTACTGGTCGGCGGACTCGCGACGAGCGCCCGGACGGCTGCCGGACATCGCATCCGCGATCATCACCACCAGCGCCTCAGTAGTCTCCGGCTTCACTTCCTCATGGTGCGCCGCGATGCAATGGACGACTTCACGAGGGACAGCGAACCGGCGGGCGATGTCCGCGCCGATGGTCGCGTGGGTCCCCTCCAGCTCCCGGTCGACCGCTTTGCCCAGGTCGTGCAGCAAGCCTCCCACTCGGGCGACCTCGATGTCCGCCCCGATCTCCGCGGCGACCGCGGCCGCGAGCCACGAGGTCTCAACCGAGTGCCGGAGCTGGTTCTGCCCGTACGAGTAGCGGAAGCGCAGACGCCCCAGCGTCTTGACGACCTCCGGATGCAATCCCGTAACCTCGGCATCGACGAGCGCCTGCTCGCCTGCCTCGACGATCGACTTGTCGACCTCCGCGCGCGCCCGCTCGACGGCCTCTTCGATGCGCGTGGGCTGGATGCGGCCGTCCTGGATGAGCCTGCTCAGAGCCACCCGCGCGATTTCGCGCCGCACCGGGTCGAAACCGGAGACCGTAACCACCTCCGGCGTATCGTCGATAATCAGGTCGCAGCCAGTGGCCGCCTCGAACGCACGGATATTCCGGCCCTCACGGCCGATGATGCGGCCCTTGATCTCGTCGGAAGGGATCGGCACCACGGAGACGGTCGTCTCCGCGGTCATCTCGGACGTCATCCGCTGCATGACCGTGGCGAGGACCTTACGCCCCCGTACGTCGGCCTCGGCCTTCGCGGAGGCCTCCATCGCGCGCACGCGGCGCGCTGCCTCGTCGCGCAGTTCCGCGTCCAGCCGGTCGAGGAGGGTCGCGCGGGCTTCGTCCACACTCATCCCGGCGATCCGCTCCAGCTCCACGCCAGCCTGCCCGCGCGCTTCGGCCACAATACGCTCGTTCTGCTCAACCTGGGCCATCCGGTCCCGAAGCGACTGCTCGCTGCGGTCGAGGCCTTCAGAACGGCGTTCGAGCGCTTCCTCACGCTGTTCCAGACGTCGTTCAAGGCGAGTAGCCTCACGGCGCTGCTCGCGGAGTTCGTCCTCGGCCTGGTGCCGATACTTGATCGCTTCTTCCTGCGCCTCGATCTCAATGGCGCGCCGGCGACTCTCCGCCTCCTCGCGGATGCGAGTGGCCGCCTGCTCCGCGTCGGTGATGAGCCCGCGCGCGCCCACGCGAGCGGCAAGTAGGGTGCTTCCCACTCCAACGATGAAGGAGACCACAACAATGACAAGAAATAGGGGATCCATAAATAGGCTCCGGTTCTGGGAAGCGTCGCGAGTGACGCGCCGCCTGTAATTCGTCAAGTAACGAGGAAGACCTCGTTACCATCGTAGCACCGGCGACCGGAGCGGGGGAGTGCGCGAGAGGATACGCGAATACAAATGCGACAGTCGGCGGTGGGTCGGGCTCTTCGTCTGCACTCAACGAGAAGCAACCCGACTCGGGCCGATGTGCTCGTTGCCGCCGGATGCAGCCGCGACGGTATCGAGTTGGAGCCGCACCTCGATTCCGCATGGGAATTCGAGGTGCGGCAAACGGCTCTGCTGGCTACAGGTCGAGCGGCAGGTCCACACCTCCACTCGATGCAACAAGTTCGGCTTCAATCTCGTCGGTGTCGACGGGTGCCGAAGTACCCGGAGTGACGCCGGCCGCTGCGCGTACACGGACTTCGATCTCACTGGTAAGGTCCCCGTGCTCGCGCAGGTACAGCTTCGCCGCCTCCCGGCCCTGGCCGATGCGCTGCTCTCCGTACGAATAGAACGCGCCGAGCTTCTTGACTACTTCGTGCTGTACGGCCAGATCGAGGATGTCACCTTCACGACTGATGCCATGCTCGTCCGCGGTGAACATAATATCGAACTCGGCCTGCCGGAACGGCGGAGCGGTCTTGTTCTTTACTACCTTGCAGCGCACCCGGTTGCCGATGATGTTCGTGCCCTGCTTCAGCGACTCCACGCGCCGGATCTCGATACGGACCGAAGAGTAGAACTTGAGCGCGCGGCCACCGGGGGTCACTTCGGGGTTCCCGAAGACCACGCCGATCTTCTCACGAAGCTGATTGATGAATACGAGCGCTGTGTTCGAGCGGGCGACCGCCCCGGTCAGCTTCCGCAGCGCCTGGGACATCAGCCGGGCCTGGATGCCGGGCAGGGAGTCACCCATGTCGCCCTCAATCTCAGCGCGCGGCACAAGCGCCGCCACCGAGTCAACCACGACGATGTCGACCGCATTCGAGCGGATGAGCGCTTCGCAGATTTCGAGCGCCTGCTCGCCGGTGTCCGGTTGTGAGATGAGCAGCTCGTCGATATCGATCCCGCAGTTCGCCGCGTACTCCGGATCAAGTGCGTGCTCAACATCAATGTATGCGGCGGTACCGCCGCCGCGTTGCGCCTGAGCGATGATGTGTTGCGCCAGCGTCGACTTACCCGCTGATTCGGGGCCATATATCTCGGTGATGCGCCCCTTCGGGATGCCACCGATGCCAAGCGCGATATCGAGGGAGAGTGACCCCGTGGGAATGGCTGAGACGTTGAGCCTCGCCTCTGGGTCGCCGAGGCGCATGATTGCGCCCTTGCCGAAGTCTTTTGTGATCTGGTCGATCGCCTTCGTGAGGTCTTCTCTGCGCTTCTCGCCCGTATCAGCCTGTCGTGCTGCCGCCATCGTGTCTCTCCTGTCGTCCCGGATCGCGTCTCGCTCATCGGCCTGGCAATGCGGGGATAATAGAACGGACGTTCTTCCGAGTCAAGGTCTCCACGCATACGATCCGGGAAAATCCTCGCCGATGTATGAAGTATGACGATGCATCGAGAATAGATGCATCAAGAATAAGAGAGCCCGATGGTGACGTGTCGCATGAGCGTACGGCTGATTCCTCGC
>CAYGHU010000002.1:18173-19931 GCA_964349785.1 uncultured Dehalococcoidaceae bacterium
AGAATAAGAGAGCCCGATGGTGACGTGTCGCATGAGCGTACGGCTGATTCCTCGCGCGGCCCGCGACAAGATAGTGGGGTTCGAGGGCGATGCGCTTCGCGTGCGCGTCACTGCCCCGCCTGTCGACGGCCGTGCCAACGAGGCGCTGACACGCCTCCTCGCCTCACGACTCGGCGTGCCGCGAGGCGCCGTGCGGGTCGTCGCCGGACAGACATCGCGCCAGAAGGTAATCTCCGTCGACGGCCTGACCAGCGACGAGGTACGACACCGCCTCGAAAAAAGCGGCGGGCAATGAGTGGCTGCCGCCGGGATGTAAGCACCCTTGGCCTCATCGTTGCGGCATTGCTCACCGTGACTGGTTGGCTGCTGACGTTCACGGACGTGGGCGCTGCGCTCATGCTGTTCGGTTGGGCGTTCGCCGTTGCCGCCGCATTGTTCTATCCGTCCCGGCGGCGTTTTATGGCCGCCGCCGTCATTGTCTTTCTGTTCTGGCGGTACGCGGGCCTCCTCTTGGCTGCGGTATTCGTGCTGTACGAAATTGCTCGCGCTCGGCGTACTTCAGCCAATTGACTCAGCCGCCGCCCCACCGAGCGCGACGATGCCCGATACGATCCTGAGATGGCAGCTGCTTTTGCGCAGTTGGGCACACGTCGCCTCAGGCTGCTCGGCAACCGACGGCACCCTCATGGCCTCCCGACTGCCAATACTGTGACTGGGGACTGCAACCTAGAAGAAGGGAAAGTCCGGCTCCATACCGAGTTCGACACGACCGGCGGCCTGGTAGGTCAGCGGCCCGATCATGACGTGTGCCGCTGCGGTGTGAATGTCGCGGAACTGCCGCTCAAGCGGGCTGTACGTGAAGATCGCGGTCGTCCCCATCGTCGAATGCAGCAGATCCACAGCGCGCACGCTCGAGGTCGCCGCGTGGCTTGCCGCCAGGCGTACGCGTGAGCGCAACACCCGGGTGTCCTCGACCCCGGTCTGCGCCGCCTCCCACAGCTCCTCTGCCGCCGCGTACAGGTATTGCCGCGCCGACTCGATGAGCGCAGTCGCCTCCGCGACCACCGTCTGCACACGCAGCACCTCGCGGAGGGGTTGGTCGCCCCAGCCCTTTTTCATGTTCACGATGTCTTTCGTCGCATCCAGCGAAGCCTGCGCGATACCGAGCGCGTGGCTGCCGTGGTTCATGAAGATGAGCTGAGGGAACTGGTAGAGCACCCACGGATGCAGCGGCTCAGCGACCAGCGTCTGGAAGCCTCGGGCGGCGGGGACAAATACGTTTTCGATGCTGAAGTCATTGCTCGCGGTGCCCCGGAGGCCGGTGGTGTACCAGGTGTCGTAGATCGTGACGGCTTCCCGTGGGACGAAGACCGCCCGCGTCACCTGGTTCCCCTGCGCATCGACGCGCGGCTGTTCGCCGTCGTAGATGATGCACTCCGCCAGGAACCAGGTCGCGTGGCTTGACCCGCTCGCGAACGGCCAGCGCCCGGAGACGAGGTAGCCCTCGGCTGGGTCGTGCGTCGGAATGGCACGTCCAATCGGCCGGGCGGTGCCGGCCATGATACCGCCGCTTCCGAAGACGGTACGCGCCTCCTCCTCCGGCAGCAGCCCGGCGAAGCCGGTGGACTGCGCCGCGAGCATGACGCACCACGCCGCCGAGCCGTCCGCGTACGCGATCTCCTCCACGGCCCGCGCCGCAGCGACGGGGTTGGCCTCCAGCCCGCCGAGCGACTGCGGGATGGTCATATGGAACAGCCC
>CAYGHU010000002.1:20031-27763 GCA_964349785.1 uncultured Dehalococcoidaceae bacterium
TGGAAGCGACCGCTCTCCGTCACGTAGACATGCGTAAACGACTTGCCGGTGGCCTCCACCCACTCCGCGAGGCAAGAGGTGGTGCGATAACCACAGTCCCAGGCCCGGTCATAGGCCCAGACGCTGGTGTCGAACCCGCCGTCGGGCGTCCACTCCGTCCCTTGCACCGTGGCCACGCTCTCGCGGCCCGCGAGTACCGGGAACCACTCCGATTCCTTGTCTACCTGCCATGCGCCGCGCGGGACCACGAGGAACTCGCTGGAAGGAGGGGTCTTCTCCTCGATCCAGTACATCGCCGACCGTTGACCGGCAGTCAGGCTGGTCAGGTACTCGCCTTCGCCCCCCAGCCCCGGTTTCCGGATCATCGAACCGACAAGGGCGTAGACCACCATGAACCCGAGCACCGCGATGACTTGCCAGCTTGGAAGGGGGATATGTGCCGGCGGATGCGAGCCGGCACCATTCAAGCCATTGCTGGCGCGGCCCGCTACGGCCTGCTCCCAGCTCGCGCGTCCCCGGTCAAGCATGGGCACAACAACGTCGCTGACGGCCATCCCCGCGAGCATCGCAATGGGGATCGTCGTGAACGTGGGGAACGCGCGGACATCCAGAAGGATCGTCGCCGCCCACCACACCGGGAGCACAGTCAGTTTGTGTTTGACCGCGGAGAGCAGCCCGACAACCCCCAGCATCGCGATCAGCGGGAAGTACGGCTCGCTGGTCGCGATCAGCCGCGCCAGCGAAGTCAACGCATACTCGGTGATGTCGCCACCGGAAAACACGGAGCCGCCAGAGCTGTTGGCCGCCAGAAACGGATCTGTGCCATGCATCCGAATAACCGAGATCAACCACGGAGACGCCACCATCAGCGTCCCGGCGGCGATCACCACTGAGCTCGATACCGAATGTCGCTCCTTGCCGAACCACAGGAAGAAGATCGCGATGCTGAAGGCGAGGAACCAGCCCGTCTCAAGATGCGTCAGCACGGTCAGGCCGGAGAGGACGGCCGCGCTCAACGCATAGCGCATACGAAACGTGGTGAACGTGCGGTGCGCCTCATGCAGAGCAAGCAGGGCCAGGAGCAGCCCCAGCCCGCGAGTAACCCCACCACCCATGAGGAGCCAGATGAAGCTGCGCGGCACGAGCGCGAACGCGAACGTCCCGGCCACCACCGCCGTCTTCGAAGGGAGGATGCGCCGCGCGAGCAAGAAGAACGCAACCACAGACAACGAGGTGTACAGCAGCGGCAACAGGCGGAACAGGTCCACCAGGCTGAACGGCGTCACATTGTCGAGCAGCCCCGCGACATATAACCCCAGTGGCGAGTACGTGAACGGCAGCGACGCTGAGTTGTAGGAAGTGACCTCAGGGAGGCGGAACGTCGCGTCCTGGAGATCCCGCGCCATCGCATAGAACAGCCCACCGTCGTTCAGCGGGAACGATGTCGCAAAAATGTGAGCTGCCCGGATACCGAAGCCGAGGGCAATAGCCGCGACGATGCCCAGGACATACACATGCTCTACGGCGAATAGCCGCTGCTGTCCTGATGCTTCGTCGGCCACCGTAACCGACGGCTCAGCGGTCTGACGCATAAACGTAGGGACTTTCCTTCCGCTCCGTAACAGGCGTACAGGAGGAGCGATGGCCCTGAGCGATCTTTCCTGCGTTACCCACGTCGGAAGGAGCGGCCGTACATACGGTATCCGCCCAGACCGCTACGCGCTTCTTACAGTCGGAATTCAATCATGTTCAATTGTCAATCTCAACGGAATGACCCTGACTGCGCGCCGCCTATACCATGGCGGGGTGTCCGAAGGTGAAGCTCCATGACCTCGACCGAGCACGCGCGCGCCGCTTTCCCGGTCGCCCTCTACGCCACAACCACCTTCCTGAGCGCATTCTTAATCTTCCAGGTACAGCCGCTCATCGGAAAGTACATCCTGCCATGGTTCGGCGGCGGCTCGACCGTCTGGACCACAACCATGCTGTTTTTCCAGATCGCGCTGCTCGGCGGCTATGCGTACGCCCACTTCATCTCCGGCCGCCTTGCACCCCAGCGACAGGGGCTGCTGCACCTCGTGCTCCTGCTGCTTGCGATCGCCGCGCTCCCGATCATCCCGCGCGAGTCGTTCCGCCCGGGCGACGAGAGCGACCCTACTTGGCGCATCCTCCTGCTGCTGACCGTCTCAGTCGGCGCGCCGTATCTGCTGCTGTCCTCGACCGCGCCACTCGTCCAGCGCTGGTTCACGCACGACCATCCAGCGACGTCACCGTACCGCCTCTACGCGCTTTCCAACGCCGGGTCGCTGCTGGCGCTGCTGACCTATCCCATCCTGTTCGAGCGGTTCCTGGGCCTCCGGGCGCAGGCGTGGCTATGGTCCGGTGGGTACGTCCTGTTCGTGCTGCTGTGCGGCACGCTCGCCTTCGGACTCCTTCGCCAGGTACGCCGCCCTGCTTCCGCACACCCGCTCGATGTGAGCGCCGGCGCTGACAACGGAGATCCGCCCCGGGCGGTGACGCCGCTCGATGTCGCCTTCTGGCTCGCCCTGCCCGCCTGCGCCTCGGCGCTATTGATGGCGACCACGAACCAGCTGACGCAGGACGTAGCGGCGATCCCCCTGCTCTGGGTCGTCCCGCTCTCGCTCTACCTGCTCACATTCATCCTCTGCTTCGGCGACGACCGCGCGTACAGGCCCTCACGCGACATGGCGATCCTCGCGGCGGCCCTGGTCGCTGGCGCATATGTGATGAACAAGGTGGCGTTCGAAGTGCTCTGGCAGGTGCTGCTGTATTCGTTCGCGCTGTTCGTGTGCTGCTTCGCCTTGCACGGAGAGATGGTGAAGCTCCGGCCGGGCATACGTCATCTCACCGCGTTCTACCTCGTGGTGTCCCTGGGCGGCGCGCTCGGAGGTGTCTTCGTCGCCCTGGTCGCCCCGATCATCTTCAGCGGTTACTGGGAGTACCACCTGATGCTGGCCCTGACGCCGGTGCTGGTGCTGATGGCGCGTGGAATGGACGTCCGTCGCCAGCTGCGGACCGGTGTGACTGCTCGGACGTGGACGCTGCAGCCTCGATTCCTCGCCGTCGGCGGGGTTGCGGCGGTCGCGGGCATCGCCGTGCTCAGCATCTTCCTCGTGCGCGATGTGCGGGACTCTGGCCAGGACGTGCTCGCCCGTGACCGCAACTTCTACGGCTCAGTCCGGGTCTTCGAGTTCAACGAGGACTTCCCGGACCAGCGCATGACCGTCATGGAGCACGGCCGCATCCTGCACGGGTTCCAGTACACCGCCCCCGAAAAACGCCGGGTGACGGGCGCGTACTACGGGCCGAATAGCGGCGCCGGCATCGCTCTTCGCAACTATCCGAGGGGGGAGCACGAGCTGTCGGTCGGAGTGATCGGTCTCGGGGCCGGGATCCTGGCGGCCTACGCGGAGCGCGACGAGGACTGGCGCTTCTACGAGATCAACCCCATGGTGACGAGCCTCGCCGAGCGCTACTTCACCTACCTCGATGACGCCCGGCAGCGTGGCGCGCACGTGCACATCCTGCATGGCGACGGCCGGTCGGTACTCCAGCGCCAGGTCGACCATGGCGGCCAACTCCAGTTCGACATCCTGGTGCTCGACGCCTTCACCAGCGACGCCATTCCCGTCCACCTGCTGACCCGCGAAGCCTTCGAGCTCTACTGGCGTGTGCTCAAGCCAGACGGGGTGCTGGCGGTCAACATCTCCAATCGCCACGTCGACCTCAGTCCCGTCGTCCGCAAACTCGCCGAGCTCAACGGCAAAGAGGCGCACTGGGTGTCCGGCAAAGAAGGAGACGGCGAAGGCGTCCTCGCCAGCGTCTGGGTGCTGGTGACCAGCAACCGGGACTTCCTCGGCGCACCGGATGTCGCCGCCCGCCTTGCCGCATGGCCGCGGGACGCCCGGAAGCCGCGACTCTGGACCGACGACTCCAGCAACGTCTATAGCCTGATGCATCTGTATTAAGCACGCCTGCCGGCCGAGGCACGCCTCAGTTCAATGAGGGGTCCGGCGGAAAGGACGCGAACAACTGGAGCTCTCCACGCTGGCGGCGCAGCACGTCATGCCACAGCCGGTCGGGGCGCGTGGTGAACACGTCCCGCGATAACCCATCGACGACGAACCACGCCTCTTCCGCGACTTCCACCTCCAGTTGGCCCGCCGACCATCCGGCATATCCCGCGAACAGCCGCACATCCTCCACCGCGCTGAATCTGACTGGATCGCTGTCCAGGCTCAGCAGGCCAACCTCGCCGGTCACCGCCGTCCACCACGATTCACCAGCCGCAATGCGGCTCAGCCCCAGCGCGAACGCCTGCGCTCGTTCAACAGGCCCGCCCGCGAACAGGACGTGAGGGGCAGAGACCATATCGCGCCACTCCGGTAGCAGGTCGGCGACAGCCGCCTCGAGCGGCCGGTTGAGCACCAGCCCGAACGACCCCTGCTCGTCGTAAGTGCAGAGCAACACCACCGCCCTGCGAAAATTCGGATCTTCGAGGATCGGCGATGCCACAAGGAGCTTGCCAGGCGTCAGTTCAGCCATGATCCCGCCGTTACCTCGATACACACTCCGCCCGAGGATAACAAGAACGCGGGACTGGCACGGCTCACCCGGCGGGTTCTCCGTCCAACGCGGATGCTTCTCACTGCGCGGAGCCGCCGATATGATGCGGGCACTCAGGCCCAGGGCCGCCCGATCGAGCGAAGAGGAGCGTCCATGCTGCAGGCAATTGGATTCGTGGTGTCGGTAGTGTTCTTGCTGCTCATCGCCGGCCTGGCGACCATTGCGTTCCGCGGCGGAGAGCGAGCGGGTTACCATGAGATGTTCGCCGCCCCGGCAGGAGAGACAACCATGACCCAGCGTCGAACGCAGATCAGCCCGGTGAACCAGGTGCTCGTCTGGGGCCTTGCACTGACCCTAGTTGCCGCGACAGTCGCGATGCTCGTTGCCTCCTTCATCCTCGACAGCTGGACATGGGCGTAACGGAACGGGATGCGCTCAGCGACTACAACCAAGGTTGTCCCGGGACGCACTCGAAGCGCCAGCCGCGCCCGGCCGAATACGCGCAGCAAACCGCGCGATGCCTGTACCATCGAAGCATGACGATCTACCGATTGACGACACGCGTCGGGCCCTGCATCCACTGTGGCTCAGCGACAGTCCAGGCCTGCGCGGGCTGTGAACGCTTCGTGTGCGCGAATTGCGAGCAGGTACACCACCCGGAACCGTCTTCCTGACGGTTCCGGCTAGCCTTGAGCCTCGTCGTTTACTCCTGTGCTGAACGCTGCTCCCTGCACGCGGCCGCCCGCTCGCGCCAGAGGTGCCACCCAGCGGGCACCAATGAGATCGCAATCACCCCGCCAATGATGAGGAAGAAAAACACGTCCAGGTTCGGGATGGCCTCGCCGACCAAGTAGCCGAGCAGCACCATCGCCACCACCCAGCCTGCGCCGCCGACGACATTGAAGGCGGTGAACCTCCAGTACGGCATCTGTGCCGCACCGGCCACCGTCGGGGCAAAGGTGCGGATGATGGCGAGGAATCGGGCAATCACGATCGTCTTGCCGCCGTGCTTGGCGTAAAACTCGCTCGCCCGGATCAGGTGCTTCCGCCGGAAGAATCGCGCATCGTCCCGTACGAACAGGCGAGGCCCAGCCCGCCGCCCGATGAGGTATCCCGTCGCGTCGCCTAGGATGGCGGCAACGATGAGCAACGGGATCAGGATCGCCAGCGAAAGCTGGCTGTCGGGGAACTTATCAGTCGCCAGCACCACCGCTGTCAGGAGCAGCGAGTCGCCTGGCAGGAAGAAGCCGAAGAGTAGCCCCGTCTCCGCGAATACGATGATGAAGAGGCCGATGTAACCAGCCCCTTTGACGATCTCAATCAGGTCAAAATCCACGCGATCCATCTCCTCCGGGATTGGTAGGTAGCCATAAGCGTACGATCGTCTGCCCGAGCAATGCCCACGGATGCCGGCTGGAGCATGTCCATCGCGTGAGGTTCACCTACAATGCGGCGTCATACGTGCAAAGGTGATATGGAGCCCCCCGTCGGCCCAGATCCATCTCCCCAGTTGACGCCGCTCCCGCCCGAGACGGCGGATTCGGTCGCGCCTCTTGAACGCAGCCGCTTCGGCACGCGCGGGACCACGCTGAGCATCGCCGCCGGAGTCGGCATCGCCAGTCTGTCTACATTCTTCTGGATGCCATTCCTCCCCTTGTACGTCCAGGAACTCGGCGCACGCGACAAGGCTGACGCGGTGTTCTGGGTGGCGGTCGGAAGCATGGTGCTTGGTCTGGGCCGTGTCGTAAGTGGGCCAGTGTGGGGCATCCTCGCCGACCGCGTCGGGCGAAAGCTAATGTTCGTACGCGCGCTGTTCTTCGCCAGCATCACGACGCTGATCCTGGTGTTCGTCCAGGAGCCATGGCACATCGCGCTGGCGTTCGCGTGCCAGGGGCTGCTATCCGGCTTCATCCCCGCGGCGGTAGCGCTGACGAGCGTCAGCGTCCCTGACTCCCAGATGAGCCGGTCCCTCGGTATCGTGAACGGCGCGCAATACCTCGGCAGCACCCTCGGCCCGGCGATCGGCGCGGGCCTCGCCATCCTCTTCGGCTACCGGGGCGCGATCGTCGCGGCTTCCGTGATGCCCACGCTCGCGGCCGTCGTCGTGCTGTTCGTAGTCCCCGCTGACCGCGTGGTCGCGCCACGCGAAGAGGACACGACGACAATTGCGACCGGACAGCCCCTCTGGCGCACCCTGTCCGGGCAGTTCTACCTCGCGATCTTCCTCTACTTCATCCTCTTCGCGTTCAATCAGCTGGTGCGGCTCGTGACGCCGATCGCGCTGCAGGACATCGAGGGCACCGACGATGTCGCCGGTGCGACCGGCCTTGCCTTCGCGCTGGGCGGCGTCGCCTCGGTCATCGGCGTGGCGCTCGTCGGACAGGGGTTCATCGGCGCCGGGCGTCTCCGCTGGGCGTTGATCGCGGCCAGCATCGGCTCTGCGGTGGGCCATCTCTGGCTGGCGGTCGCCCATGTCGTGCCGATGTTTATTCTCGCCTTCTCACTCATCTCGTTCCTGCAGGCGTTGATGCTGCCCGCCAGCAACACGCTCATCGCGGCAAACGTGCCCCGGGACCGGCGCGGTACCGGCTTCGGTCTTGCAGGCAGCGCGCAGGCCGCCGCCTTCCTCGTCGGACCCATGGGCGCGGCCGGCTTCGCCGCCGTCTCACTCAACCTCGGCTTCGTGGTGCTCGGCGCGTTGTTCGCGGGGCTGGCTCTGCTGCTGTTCGTCGCGCTCCGCGAGCCGGTGATGGAGGACTGACGGTGGCCGAGGTGCAAGCGGCGCGGCAGCGATGTGCCTGGGCCGGGAATGACCCGCTGATGGTCGCGTACCATGACCAGGAGTGGGGCGTCCCGCTCCACGACGACCGCGCGCTCTTCGAGCTCTTGACTCTCGAGGGTGCACAGGCCGGGCTGTCGTGGCAGACCGTCCTGCGACGTCGCGAGGGGTACCGGTCCGCCTTCGAGGGCTTCGATTTCGAGCGCATCGCGCGCTACACCGAGGTGGACCAGCAACGGCTGCTCGGTGACGAGGGCATCATCCGCAACCGCGCCAAGATCGCCGCGACCGTCGGCAATGCCCGGGCATTTATCGAGGTACGCCGAGAGTTCGGCACGTTCGGCGCGTACCTCTGGGCGTTCGTGG
>CAYGHU010000002.1:27773-31428 GCA_964349785.1 uncultured Dehalococcoidaceae bacterium
CGCCAGAATCGCTTCGAGCGACTCTCAGAGCTGCCCGCCGAGACCGAGGAATCGCGCGCGTTGAGCCGAGACTTGAAGCAGCGAGACTTCCGCTTCGTCGGCCCGACGATCTGCTATGCGTTCATGCAGTCGGCGGGCCTGGTGAACGACCACGAGGTGACGTGCTTCCGGCACGCGGAGCTCGCTATGTAGCGGAGGCCACTCGCTCACATGCCCGCCCGAGGCGCGCCGCCGCTTCGCGCAGCTCCTCGATGCTCGCGTTCGAGTACGAAAGACGGACATGTTCGCCCTCAGGGTCGTGGCGGTCCGGGAAAAACGCGATCCCCTGGGGAAACGCGACACCTTCCTCCAGTGCCGCACGCTGCACTGCCTCGGCGGTCAGTCCTTCCTGCAACCGCACCCAGAGGAAGAACCCGCCCCGAGGCCGCACGAACGTCAGGTACGGCTCGCAGCACTCCATCAGCCCGCGCTCCAGCGTCGCGGCCTTCTCCGCGTACAGCGGACGCATGCGCGCGACGTGCGCATCGAACTCCCCGCTCGCCATGAACTCGAAGAGCATCGCGTGCAGCAGCGGACTGCTCCCCATGTCGAAGCGCATCCGCGCGATCCGTTCGAGCAATTCCGCGCTCGCGTGGATCCAGCCGGCGCGCAGCCCGGTCGCGATCGACTTCGAGAACGAGCCGACCGTGATCACCCCGTGCCCGCCGCCGAGGGTGGACAGCGCCGGAGGCCGTTCATCGTCGAACGCGATATCTCCATATGCGTCGTCATCGAGGATGTAGACGCCATGCGTCGCCGTCAGGCGGAGCAGCGCCTCACGCCGGGAAGCCGACATCGACACGCCGGTCGGGTTCTGGAAGTTCGCGATCGTGTAGATGAGCTTGACCCGCTTGCCATCTCGCTCCGCGGCCTCGATGGCAGCTGCCGCGGCGTCGATGTCGAGGCCTTGGTTGTCCATTGGCACACCGACGACCTCGGCCCGATGCCCGCGGAACGTCCGGATGGTGCCCATGAACGTGGGTGACTCGGTGATGACCACGTCGCCCGGGTCGAGCACCGCCTTGCACACCGCCTCGATGGATCCGGCCGCCCCGTTCGTCAACATGAACTCGTCGGCTTCGGCCGTGCGGCCACGGTCGCGCGTGTAGCGCATCGCGATCTCCGCCCGCAGCGCCTCTGAGCCCATCGGACCGCCGTACTGGAGAGGTGCGGCGTCGCCGCTGGTGAGAGCGCGCTCGAACGCGCGTACCAGCTCCGCGCGAGGCAGCGTCCGCGCGTCCGGGATGCCGCCCCCGAGAGAGATCGGCGGCGCCGCCGGCGGCGACACCATGCCCATGCCCCAGTCAGTCGATGTCCCGACTGATACGGCGCGCACAGCTGAGTTCGTCAGGGCATCGAGGTCACGGCCAGCCCAGAGGCGGGCGATCTCCTCGGCCAGAGCGCGTTCATCGCGGACTGTCATTGTCACTGCCCTCACCCTCAGCGTCGCGCCCACCGAGCCAGAGCCGAGGGCATCGAGACGATCCAGGATGCGCCTGCGACCTTGCGTGATACCCGTGACGCCGTTCCTTCCGAGGATACATCGAGCCGCACTGGCATGTGGCGCGTCAGCGTTGCGCGGGGTGGGAAAGGGCCACCGGCTCCTGTCCACGGCCGATATGACAACCATTCGAGTCGCGGCTGCCTCGCGAGCGCACGCTGACGCATCCGCGCACTACCATGGAGGCGCATCGTATACGGAAGGCGGAAGATGGCCACCGACACCCAGCCCGGTCAGCCGCATACCGACATCGACAACCTCGAGACGCAGGACTGGATCGAGTCGCTGCGCGATGTCCTGCGACGGTCGGGCCCGCAACGCGCGAGCGACCTGCTGCGTGCGATGCAGATCGAGGCGCAGAAGGCCGGCGCGGGCCTGCCGGTCACGTCGACCACCCCGTATATCAACACCATCCCGATCGAGAAGCAGCCGCCGTACCCGGGCAATCGCGAGCTCGAACGCCGCATCAAGAGCATCATCCGCTGGAACGCCATGTCGATGGTCGTCGGGGCCAACCAGAAAGAACACGGCATCGGCGGCCACATCTCGACGTACGCCTCGGCGGCCACGCTCTACGAGGTCGGCTTCAACCACTGCTTCCGGGGGCCCGACCACCCAGCGGGCGGCGACATCCTCTATATCCAGGGGCACGCCTCGCCCGGGATTTACGCTCGCGCGTATGTCGAACGGCGCCTGACAGCGGCGCGGGTGCACAACTTCCGCCGCGAGTTCGCGCAGGAAGGCGGACTGAGCTCGTATCCGCACCCCTGGCTCATGCCGGACTTCTGGCAGTATCCGACGGTCTCCATGGGACTCGGCCCGATGATGGGCATCTACCAGGCGCGCTTCATGCGCTACCTGGAAAACCGAGGGCTCATCGAGCCGAGCGACCGCAAGGTATGGGTCTTCCTGGGCGACGGCGAGACGGACGAGCCCGAGTCGCTCGGCGCCATCAGCCTCGCCGCGCGCGAACATCTGGACAATCTCGTCTTCGTCGTGAACTGCAACCTCCAACGTCTCGACGGCCCCGTCCGGGGCAACGGCCAGATCATCCAGGAGCTCGAAGCCGTGTTCCGGGGCGTCGGCTGGAACGTCATCAAGGTGCTGTGGGGCAGCGAGTGGGACGCGCTGCTCGCACGCGACACCGAGGGGCTGTTGGCGCGCCGCATGGCCGAGATCGTGGACGGCGAGTACCAGAAGTACTCGGTCGCGGGCGGCGCCTACATCCGCAAGCACTTCTGGGGCGTCGACCCGAGGTTGAAGCAACTGGTCGACCACATGAGCGACGACGAGCTATGGAGGATGCGCCTCGGTGGGCACGACCCCGCGAAGGTCTACGCCGCATACCACGCGGCACTGCGCCACAAGGGCGCACCCACCGTCATCCTCGCGCGCACCATCAAGGGTTACGGGCTCGGTGAGGCGGGCGAGGGCAAGAACATCACCCACCAGCAGAAGGAGCTCAACGATCGAGAGCTGATCGCGTTTCGCGACCGTCTCGCCATCCCGCTCTCCGATGAAGAGCTCGCGGGCGCCCCCCTGTACCGGCCCGCCGAAGACTCCGTCGAGGTGGAGTACATGCACGAGCGGCGGCGCGCCCTTGGCGGCCTGCTGCCGCAACGGCGCATCCAACGCAGCGACCTCCCGCTGCCCCGCGCCGACCTATGGGAGGAGTTCCGGGCTGGCTCGGACGGACGCGAGGCCTCGACCACCGCCGTCTTTGTGCGGCTGCTGACCAGGTTGTTGCGCGACCCCGGACTCGGGCCGCGCATCGTCCCGATCGTCCCGGATGAGGCGCGCACCTTCGGCATGGAGCCGCTGTTCCGCGAGTTCGCCATTTACGCCTCGTCCGGACAGCTGTACGAGCCGGTCGATGCGCAGAACCTCCTGTACTACAAGGAGTCAGAGAACGGGCAAATCCTCGAGGAAGGCATCACCGAGGCTGGGGCCGTGAGCTCCTTCCTTGCGGCCGGCACCGCCCTCGCTTCCTACGGCAAGTCGACGCTGCCGTTCTTCATCTTCTATTCGA
Source organism: uncultured Dehalococcoidaceae bacterium (assembly GCA_964349785.1). Lineage (GTDB taxonomy): Bacteria > Chloroflexota > Dehalococcoidia > UBA2979 > UBA2979 > JAIBBD01. Next base: position 31,343 of record CAYGHU010000002.1, read on the forward strand.
TGTTCGGGATGCAGCGGATCGGGGATCTCGTATGGGCCTGCGCCGATGCACGGACGCGCGGGTTCCTCGTCGGCGGGACGGCCGGA
>CAYGHU010000003.1:0-31224 GCA_964349785.1 uncultured Dehalococcoidaceae bacterium
CCGAGCGGCTCGAGCTCCGCATCGATACAGCACGCCGCAAGCGCTGGCAGAAGGCCGCGGACTCAGCCGGCGTTCCGCTGAGCGTCTGGATCCGGGACGTCTGCGACGTAGCGGCTAAGTAGGTGTCCCAAAAGTGTCCCGGTGGGTCTGCCGGTTTGCTCGTAACTCTTGGAGGTGCCACCCAGATTTGAACTGGGGAATGGTGGTTTTGCAGACCAGCAACGCATGCCCGCCTGTTCAGTGTCTGGGCGGTTCACCGAGGAGGATGGGAATGAACGGAAACGACGAGGAACGGGGAAGTAAGGTGGAAGGTGTCCTGGAGGTGTCCCGAACCCAGGCCGACATCCGCGCCGAGTACCTGGCTCAACTGTGGGCGCAGCTGGACCGACTACAGGCGGAGGAGGACGCCGAGCACGATGCGTTCATCGCTGCGCACCCCGAGTGCGCCGCCGATCCCGTGTACGCACCGCGCCGCGAGTTCATGTGCGACCTGTTCGACGAGAGCGAATGTGAATGGAAGTACGTCAACACGTTCCGCCTTTGGCCGCCGCAGGGCTTCGTGTCGGACGGTCGCATCCTGGAGTTGATGCAAGGTCCTGACGTGGTCTGGTTCGGGCCAAGCTTTGCGGCCGAGGGCAACCGCGTCTACATCGACGTGACGGTCATTGACGGGTGCGAAGGCTAAGCCCTCGCCTCCGCCACGTCACCCGCGCCCGAGAGAGGTAAGTGCGCGAAACGGGATCGATATTGCCAGTGTTAATATCTGTTGCGTCGCGACACAGAAATAGCTATGGTCAGGGCATGGAAACGAACGACGCAATCAAGGCCGCCGCCGACCGGCTCAACGCGGCCCAGTCTGCACATGCCGCTTGCCTGGAGTGGCGCGGCGGCAAGTTCATCTCCAAGGTCTCCGACGCCGAGCTGTCGGCCGCCTGCATCGCGAGCCTCGAAGCCGAGCGCGACTACTGCGCAGCGTTCGGCGACACGGAAAGCGCCCAGCAGATCGGCTACCAGATCGAGGACGAAAAGAAGCGATGATCGCCGCCCTGTACGTGGAACGTGGTGGCCCGTACTTCAACCGGGCCGACGTCGATCCGTGGGACGTCGGGCGTGACGCCTCGAGGTATGCCGGGCCACATGCCGTCGTGGCGCATCCGCCGTGCGGCCCATGGGGTGCGCTGTCGCATCTCTACGGCGGCAGTGATCACAACCTCGCGCCGATCGCGGTCGAGCAGGTCCGCAAATGGGGCGGAGTCCTGGAGCACCCGGCGCGCTCGCGGCTGTGGGCGCACTGCGGCTTGCCGTTGCCTGGCACCCTCGGCGACACGCACGGCTACTCCCTCGAGGTCTGTCAAGTCGACTGGGGGCACGTCGCCCGTAAGCGGACATGGCTGTACCTCGTAGGCGTTTCGCGTTCGTCGCTGACATTTCCGCCGCCCCGCGAGCCTACACACTGGTGCGGCGGGTCTCGCGGCTCCGGTGGTCGCAACATTGCCGGCACAGGCTCCGGTGTCCCCAACGGAATCAAGGTGTGCTCGGCGCAGCAGCGACGCAGGACGCCTGTTGCGTTCGCGGACTGGCTGATCGGCCTAGCGCATACAGCACAGGCGAGGAGGGCAGCATGACCGCCAAGCCCCGCCCCGTCGGCCGCCCGGCCTCTGAGTTTCCCGAGCGCTACCAGGTGCGCCATGACGCCGAACAGATGGCCGCATGGAAGGCCGCAGCCGATCGCGATGGCCGCACGATGCAGAGCTGGATCCGGTGGACGCTGGACAAGGCGGCAAGGAAAGGAACGAAGTAACCGCGCCCGAGAGAGGCCGAGGAGGTTAGTAGCGCACGCACCTCGCCCACATTGCATCCGGCTTGTTCCAGCTCGCCGCCGCTGTGGTCTCGCTGATCGCGTACGGCTTGCGCTTGGACGACGCCGCGCAGTCGATGACCTTGACGCGCGACAGCCACAGCAAGCGCTGGTCATGGGCCAAGCGGTGCACGTTCTCGGGCATGCCATCGGGGGCCTCGACGACGAGACCGATGTGGCCCATGCGGACGCGTTTGCCATCGCGGTGGATTGACGGAAACACGACGACGTCACCGGGCTCGGGCCGGCTGACCTCGGCGTACCAGTCCTGCGGGCCGCGGGCGTCCATCATGATGCTGTCCGTGTTCAGCCAGCCGTCGTAGATCTCGAATGTCTCGGGCTGATAGCGGTCGTGCTGCAACGCCCAGCAAGTGAACCCTACGCAGTCCGAGCCCACGAGTTCGTTGCGCTTGGTGTGCGGCGTCTTGGCCTTCGGGTCGCGCCCGCCTGCGCCGAGCACGTAGAGCGACTTGACCTTGGCCATGGCGCGAGCTCGCTCCACGGCAATCTCGCGGCGTGTGGCCTTCTGTTCGTTCTTGAGCCAAATCGCGATTCGCTCGACAAGTTGAGATGGAGTGAACATCACTTCGGCAACTTCCCTTCCAAAAGCAGAAGCATTCCGGCAGCGAGCTTCTTGACGTCATCCATCGTGAAGCACGTGGGATCCGCGTGGATGCGACGAGCGATCTTGGCCAGGGCGCCGCGTGCGAGGCCGCTCATGTCTCCCACGCGAGCAGTTCGTCAAGCGTGTTGGGAAGGCAGCCGCGGTCGTTTAAAATCTCCTGGTCGACTTCCTTACTATCGAGAACCAGGTAACCGTGTTCCGCGAGGTAATCGAGTAGATGGCCTACCAGCAAGGAGTGGTCTTGCATCACGATCTTCCCGTCGACATAGAGTCCCTGCCACTCCTCGGTGCCGCTCACGACAGTGAACGTCTTTGGCTGCTTCCTCTTCAATTCGACACCGTCCCTCTCCGGTCCAGCGATTCGCGCGTGTCTCGCAACGCCTGCCACTTAGCGAGCCCACGCGGCCAGCCAAGCTCGGCGACGCGGCACATCCAGAGTTGCTCCCACCATGCGTGGAGTTCCGCCGCCTCGTGATGGATCTCGTCGGCCAATGCAACGCAGCGCTCTTTCCAGAGGTCGCGCCGCTCTTGGCCCTTATGGAGTTTACTCGCCACGATCACGCCGAGGCGCCCCGGGTAATGCGATGAGGAACGCACGTGCACTCCGACTCATCCGACACCAGCGCGCAGTGCTCCTCGTGCAGATCGATCCAGCCGCCAGGCTCCAGGCTTGCCATCAGCGCGGCGTATGCCTCGTCGAACGTGTTGAACTCGGCCGTTTCGTCGATAGCCTCGTCGATGGTCTCGTATGTCTTCTCGTCTTCCATTAGTTCGTCGTGTTCGCTACGTGACAGGTGAGGCAGGTGACAGCCTGCTCTTGCTCCACGACCCAGGCTTTCATCGGCCGACCGCACAGGGTGCGCTTTAGGTCGTAGCTGATGTGAACCAGGTGGGAGCGGCGAGAGCGGACGGGGGTCATGGCTCATCGCCCTCGCGCCACAGCAACGGAGGCGCACCACGTGCGGCGCGTTCGGCGTTGAGCTTGCCGAGCGACATGCCCCACGTGAGATCGAAGCAGTCGCAGCACCAGTTCGGGTGGGTCTCGGGATGCTCGACGGGATCGGTGCAGCGCTGGCAGGTCATGCGGCCCTCAACTGCTCGATGCCCACGATGTGCCGGTTGATGTGCCCGTGTTCGCGATGGAACACGTCCATGTACATCGCGCGCTGTGAGCGGTAGCCCATCGAGCGGTGCCATGCGTCCGAGCTGGCGAGCGTCGGCAGATACTCGACGATGAGGCCGGGAACCTCTTTGACGATCTGGTGATGGTAATGGCCGCAGTAGAACCGGCGATGGCGCGTCTCTGACCAGTCAGCCACGCGGTCGCATGCCATCACGCCAAGGAGGTCCATCGGCTTGGCCTTGTCGCCGTGATGCGTCCCGATCAGATTGGCGCCGAATCGGTACCAGTGGAATACCTCGGGCGAGACGTCGACTGTCACGCGCGGCTCGTTCTCGTAGAGCAGAGACAGCGCGAGCGCGATCATTGCCGATAGTAACTCGTCGTGATTACCGCGCTCCATGATGAGCGTGACGCGCCCGTGCTTGGCTAGCGCCAGATCGATTGCACGTCGGCAGATGCGAACGATGACGCGAGCCATCTTGACGGTGCGGCTGTCTACGTCAACGCGCGTGCCCTTGGTCGTCGTGTTGGCTTGCCCGTCGGCGTGTGCGTTGTCGCCGATGAAGATAAGCAGCGCCTCGTGGGCGGCTGGCGCGAGGTCGATCAGATGCTTGAACGCGCCAACGAGCTGTCGCTCCGCGATGCCGAGATCGAAGTCCTCGCCGGCATCCTCCCTCCACGCCAGCAAGCCGACGTGCGGGTCACCTACCGGAAACACAGCGAGCAGGTCATCGTCGGAATGCGCAGGCGCTTCGATCGGCTCGATGCGCGGCATCTCCTCGCCGATCGTGCGGATAGCCTCGAGCCACTCGGCGCGCTGGTCGTCTTGCGCCGTGGTCTTGACCCACTGCTGTTTGATGCCACCGTCCGCATCGAGCAGCGTCGATACACCCTTGATGCCGTGGCGCGGCGGGACGACCGGCTGGACGTGCGGTCGACCCGCTTCTATCTCGTCGAGGAAGTCACCGAGCGACGATCCGATATGCGGATTCTTGCCCGCATCAAACGCCGCAACGCTTGGCCACTTGTGAGCCGTGGGGTTACTTTCGTGCGTACCCAGATCGGGTTTGCCGATACCCGCATTGGGTAGGCTCGCCCTGATCTTCCTTGCCGTCCGCTCGCCGACGCCAATACGCTTGGCGATCTCCTGCTTCTCGAGCCCCACGAACTCGCCCGACTGCATCCCGGCGATCAGGCGCTCGCGGGCGGTTCTACTCACTGTCTGGCTCCGGCCTGGCGTTGAGTTGCCGTAGCGCCTCGCCTACTGCTGTCTCGTAGTTGTGAGCGACGACGATGTAAACCGTCTCGCCTTCGTGCGCGGTGAGCACGCCAGCACCGTTTGGCAGTGCGAGCGAGAACGTGCGGCCCTTACTGACCGTGAACGAACGCGTGTGCAAGGCGCTCACTTGGCTCCGTCGATGCAGCCCTTGGCCACGGTGATCCAGTTGCGGAGGTCGTTCACGTAGATCGCAACCGCCTCAATGTCCGCCTTGCTGATCAGCCAGAAGTCTTCCGTCGCCTCCATTACCTGCGGCGCGATGTCCGCTGGCATCGCCGGCAAGTCACACGTCGGTGGCAAAAGGATTGAGGAGACCGTCTGCGTCGGAGGGACCGGCCTCGGGCTGCGGCACGAGGGAGAGGCCAGAAGAAGCGAACACGTCAGCAAGAACCGCATTGACCTCATCTTTCGTGGCGTCCTTCATTCGGTGAGCAAGATAGGCAGACAGCCGTCGTTGCGCTTCTCGTAGATTCGTCTCGGCGATGACGCGCCGGGTGTGCTCTTGCTCGCGCGCCTTGATAGCCACGCCGTGGATCACGACCTCGCTCTCGTACTTCGAGCGCCACTCCTGCGACTGGGTTTGCTCAGCACTGAGCGTGTCTCGGAGTGTGTCGCGCGATGCATTCGCCGAGCGGAGCCAAATTCCCTCAAGAACCGAGAACCCAGCAAGCACCGCACATAAAGCGGCCAGGGAAACGGCGACCGCGATCATTTCCACGACTCGCCGTGAACGACCTTGCGCACGAGCGTCTCACTTACACCGAACGCCACCGCTACCCGACTCATGTACATTCCGTCAGCGACAAGTCGACGAATCTCGGCGGCTCTCTCCAGGCTAAGTTTTACGGCTCTCGTGTTTCTGTTCTGTTCGGTCCTCGTTGCCCATCGACAGTTGCCGGGTTCGTAGCCACGTGAATTGTCGATGCGATCGATCGATGTTCCATCTGGACGCTCGCCCATGTCGGCGAGAAATGAAGAAAAGTCCTGCCATGTGTCACAAACGCCAATCCCGCGCGCGCCGTAGTTTTCAAACGACGGACACCTCGGATTACAGCAGCGCTGGATCATGTTTGACCACGAGTTGTACGTGATCGACTTGATCAGCCCGTGAGTCCTGCGTGCTCGCAGCGAGTCGAGGTTTAAGCAACCACATGACTTAGTGTTGCCGCTCGTGAGTTTGTGCTCGTCGACAATTCGCTGCGCGCCGCACTCGCATCGACACAGCCACAAACGCCTGCCTTTGTCGCTGGCGCTCTCAAGCACCGTCAGTCTGGTAAACGTTCTTCCGATCAATGGCCACACTCCGCGCAACACAGGAACGGCCAGTCAGCGCGGCGGGACTTGCCGTCTAGGTATTCAAGCGCGGCGGTCACGTCGATACGTGCTGCGTCCTCTTCGCGCTTCCGCCGTGCCTCGCCTGCATCACCGCAGACCCAGCAGCCGCGACCGCCCGAGCACTTCGGCCATCGCGAACGGCTCACTTGCACTCCCCTTTGCACTTCCGCCCGTGGCAGTGCTGGCAGCGGCACGCCGAGGGGCAGCCCTGAGACGCTGACGGCATCCGACCGCAACGCTTGCAACCATCCGTGCGCGCAGTGACGCCCGCCCAGATCGCGTAGAGCGACTCGTCTTTCACAGCACGCCAAACAGCCAGGCGCCGAGCCCGGCGGTGAGCAGCACGACGAGCACCGCGTGAGCGGCACCCGTGAGGTAGCAGCGCCACACCGAGAGCACCGGAGCGAGGACTTCGCGGATCACTGCCGCTCCGCGCCGCGAGCGGCCCAGACGTACAGCAGCCATGCCGCGATCGTCAGCACGCTACTCGCCGCCCGCCTTGAGTTTCGCTGCTTCCTTGCCGTGATCGGAAATCGCCTGGCTCACGACGTACAGCCACAGGGGGCCAATTGCGCCAGCGAGTTCCGCGGAGTCGAGCCCGAGTCCAGCCTTGCCCGCGATCCACGCTGCGACCGCGGCGAACGTCGCGATGGCCTTCTTCGATCCCGCGTACTGCTTCAGAACACTCTTGACGGCTGACCACATATTCATTTCCTTCTGCGAGCTGCAGCCCGCTTCAACTTTTCGACGTCTGCTTTGACCGAGCGGAACCCGGCCTCGAGGATCTCGATGCGGACGTCCGTCTTTGCTGCGCGCTGCTCGGAGATGTTCTGCCGGTCGATGACGACCTCGAGCCGCTCCTCGATGCGACTCAGCACCTGCAACGCGCGGACGATGCCGTCGAGTGCGTCGCGAACCTCGGAGCGGAACGCGCGGAGCTCGCCGGGAACGAGGCTTAGATCGGTGACGTCGTCGGGGAGGACTGCCTTGTACGTCACGAGCAGCCCCCGGCGATGATGGTTGCGATGGCGCCCGCGATGACGCCCGCCGCGGTGGCAAGCGCCGCGATGATCTTTCCGCGGCTGCCGATGCGAGCCCGCTCGGTCTGGTGTTGCTCGCGGTGTGCTGCGTTGCGGTCCTCGCGCTCTTGCCGCATGAGGTCGATGACGATGTCGACTTTCGTCTCGAGGCGTACCAGGCGCTCGCCAGTGTCCGACTCCACGCTGTCGATGCGCTCGCTGAGCTCGTTGTACGCGCGCAGTCCGAATGGTGGCGTGTTGCGGCTCACGGTATGCAACTCCACGAGCCGGCCCATCTGTGCTGCGTTCCGCCGACGCAGAGCACGGCAGGTTCGATCCAGTGCGCGGGGTGCGGGTACGGAGCGACGCCCGGCGATGGCGCGCGGACGAGCTCGGGCGTTGCCGTGGAGACAGCGCACGAAGACTGACTGCCAACGAGGGCAGCCGCGGCGACGATGATGACGAGCGTTACGATCTCAGCGTCCCATCGCTGCCATACGGAGCGGAGGCTCATGGCGAGCCGTCCAGGCAGAAGCACCCGTCGTATGCGTTGCACCCGCTGGCGCTCAGGCATCGGTATGCACAGAGCGGCGTCCCAGCGAATCGTTCGTGCCACGACAGCACCGCGTCTCCGTAGAGCGACTCCGCCGACTCGAGCAGGCGCACGGGATACGGGCCGATGCGATCGGGCCAGACGATGCAGAGCTCGAGCACGCCGAGCGGGTTGTCCTTCTCGACGGCGGGGAACGCGTACACCCAGCCGCAGGGCTGTGTGCGGTCTTTCTTGCACTGCTCGTAAGCGGCATACGCTTGGGAACCGACGGCAGGCTCCTTGTAGTCAGACGCCACTGAGCCGAGGTCGCACGCGACGAGCGCGAGGATGATGAGCGCTCTCATCGGCACTCGCTCATGTTGGCGGCCAGGGCAAAAAGCATCCCCGTCGTCACGAACACTGCCGTCTGTGCCGCCTCTCCGCGGTTGTACGCATCAACGCCGAGCGCGAGCCCGACGCCGGTCACCGCAACGTCAGCACCGAGTGGAACCAGCGACGGGCAGCGCTTGAGCACGACGCGCGTAAACGGCGCGCAGCCGGCCAGGAGGAGACACAGGAGCGCGACCTTCACTTGTCGAGCGTCGCAGTGCGATCAGTGGCGAGAGACTATTAGGCTACGTCTCGTACTCGTAGGCGCCACAGGCATACGTCGAAACAGTCCCTGCGCCGGCCGAGCGATGGTGCGTGATGTAGTGTTTTCCGCTGCTGATGACGCCCGTCGTCTGCACCCATCCGGTGAACGCGCCAGCCTGCGAGATCTGAATCACCGACGCGCCCGCAGAGTTGCGCAGGTTCACGACGCCCGTGTTCGCGGCGGGGACGTCCATGTATGCGCAGAACCTGACCGGGACGCCCGTCCCGACTTTGGAGCGACGCTCCTTGCCAGTCATCACGAAGTCGTAGCCCGGGACTGTGGCGCCGTATGTTGTGTGGAACGCGTTGAGCAGGTTCGTTGGAGTGGCGCTCGTGCTTGTTGACGGCGACGACTGAGGATCGCACGTCCAGTTGAACACCGTCGCAGCTCCGCGCCGCCACAGGTTGTACGTGATCGTCGAGAGGTTCTCGCGATACACGTCGAGAATGGCCGATTCGCCCGTGATGTTCTGCGGCATGTAGCCGGTGAAGTTCTCGCTAAGGCTGGCGAGTTCGTAGATCGAACACGAGACTACGCGCCCGTAGTCAACGTCCGTGACGACGCCGGTATAATCCGTGTCCGGCGTGAGGCCCTCCATGAACTGCTGCCCGACCTTCATGTACGCGAAGCCGAACGCAGCCGTTGAGCCCGTCGGGCTGACGCCGTGATAGAAGCTTGCCGTCGATGCTGTCGCGCCGGCCGTCGTTAGGATGTCGACCGTCGTGTAAGCATTCGACGTGAAGCCGCTGTCCTGTGGGTGCATCACGAGCACCACGTTTAGCCGCTTCGTGTACGGCCCGGTGTGAAAGCTGAAACGCCAGCGAGGCCGACTACCAGCCGCTGACAGTGGCAGCGCTAGAGCCGACTGTCCGATACCACTCGCACCGCGGAACACTTCCTTGGTGCGAAACAGAACGGCCTGGTTCGCCGACTCGCAGAACTGATTGATGAGCCACGCGTCGGGCGCCTTGCCGTTGCGTGCGTGGCGATGCACCTCAATCGGCGCCGATGCGGCCCTGCCTACGGGGTTCCGTGCGACCAGCCGCGAATTGATGAGCGCCGGATCCGCGTCAGTTCCGAATATCTTTTTGCCTGGCCATCCCATCAGTACACCCGCGGGCCAAGAATGCACTTGGCCAGTCCGTAGCAAACGATGTTGTTAGTTCCCTCGATGAGCAGGAACACATGACCGAAGTGGATATCCTTGCAGTTGACCTCAAGGACTGCATCGTCGCCCTGTGCGTCTGCCGCAGCAGCCGCGAACGTCCACTCGGCGCTCTGTGAGAACGGCCCCGTAAACGTCGCGTTCTTGTACGCATCGGTCGCGGCCGTGGCCTGAACTGCAACCGCTTCTGTCGGGATGCCCTGTCCGATTGAGATGCGGAGCTTCCGATCGCCAGCGCCGCCGTTGGGGCTCACCCACGGCGCCACGGTCAGATACCTCGTGATCGTCGCCGATAGAGCTTCAAACCCTAGGTAGATCGGAACGATGAACAAGGAGTCCCACTCAGACGATCCGGTCTCGGCGAGACCGGCCACTGAGTCATTGACCATCAACGGGCTTTGCTGCGCCGACTTGTAGTCGATCAGCGCGTTGAGCGTGAACGCTAGCGAGTGCTCGTGGCCTACGTCGTAGGGGCGTCCGTCTCCTGCGGCAATCGTCGGCGTGTACTCGCCCGGCTCGGTGCCAGCGACGAAATTGTGCGACATGCCCCTGCCGCCTTGCGAGAAGTCCCACGGCGGTGCCAAGTCCTGCACCATGAAGTCGTCGTCGTCGGCCATATAGGCCACGTCCTGCTGAGCGGCGACAACCTGGCTGTAGAGCTGGGGAACGATCCTATATTTCAGCGAGGACGACCACGCCGGGGCGGATAGCGCAACGGTCAGCGTAATCGTGTTGCCCGTCTGCGATGCGACGACGCGCTCCCACATCGTGGGCGAGCCAGGTACGTCGGGGTCGATCTCAACAATCAAAATCTTGGACCCGGCCGGGAAATAGCTCGCGTCAACAACCTCTGTCTCGCTCGCCGTCCCGCCGCGACGCAGCCCCATTCCAGAGATGTCGTGGCTGTACTTGCGCGCGTAACACGTGAGCGTCAGCGTTCCGGCGTTGTAACCCGCGTTCGCCTGCGTCTCGTCAACCTGCGCTGCCGGCGCGTAGTTCTTGCCGCGCTGCAGATCGAGGAACATCAACTCGACGTCGCCGTACATATCGCGTGGCTTGCCACCGCTGGCGACGGGACCGCCTGGCGAGTAAGACAGCCGAGTGATCATCGCGGGGCGCGCTGCGATGGAGCGCGTTCCGTTGATTGGATCACGGGCGAAGTTGTCCGTTACGAGCGCGATGTCGCCGACTGAGTAGCCCTCCCAGTAGCGCATATCGATCGAGCGGACGATCTTGCGTGTCGCCCTTGAGGCAAGCGGCATACGTGCCACGAAGCCGGGGAGCAGCTTGTCGACTGCAGAGCCCGTTGCTGCGAGCTCGGCGAATGTGTGGCGCAGTTTGATTGTGGTCGGCTTGGTTCCGCCACCTGCGTCGTCGACCGCGCGCTGGTCTTCGATCTGGACGCTCTTGCTGTACTTGGCCTGTCTGTCAGATCCGAAGTCGCGCGCGTAGTCGATACGCACGACAGGACGCACATGATCGTTCGTCTCGATGCTGGCGATCCGGTGGTTCGCGTCGGTTCCTGCTGGCTCGGCCTTGTTCGCCTCGACGAACGCCAGCGACGTGGTGCCGTCGTACGCCTTGGCGACCATCGACGCGACGGGTGTCTTCCACTCGCCCATCTCGATGCCCTGGTCTTTCCAGCGGAAGAAGGACCATCTGAAGATGAGGTCATCGCGAAACAGATCGGCAAACGTGGTCGCCTCGTCGATGACGACGACGGCGGGCATCTCGGCCCCGGGGAGGTTCAGCAGCGAGCGCTCGAGCTCAGGACCCAGCAGTGAGCCGGGGAAGTTCAAGCCGCAGCCATACGGCAGTGTGTCGTACGCTGAGTGGTTGTACGCAGTCGTCCCCGTCGAGTACATGATGCGCAAGAAGAGTTGCGCCCAACTCTGTTCGAGAACGAGTACCTGACGAACAGTGCAGTTGCCGCCCTCCGGATCGTCGAGGCGCCGGCCGACGTATGTCAGTGACTCTTGAGACTTGCCGAATGAATGCGTGAATGGAGCGACCCAGCAGTTCTTGAGTAACGGTGCAGTCGGTGTTGACGTGTCGAGTGCGCCGACGATCATCACGCTCTCGTCGAACAGGAAGATCCCCCACTGCTCGGTGCTAGTGCATGAGCCCTTCACCGCATACGGCAGCAAGTCGTACTGGTCGTAGAACTGGCCGCGGAGATCGGTCAGTGCGTACGTCATCGCAGAGCCGAACTCCTGCGCGAGTCGACCTGGACCGCGAGGGTAAAAGACCAGCGACTCGTAGGGGGCGGCAGGACCCTGCGCTATGCGGGATGTGTTTGCCTTGCCGACGATCGTGAACTGCGCCTGCTGGCCGCGTTGGTCGCCTTCCTTGTCGACGAGCCCAAGGAACGCGGCCGCCTCGCCGGGGAGCTTGAGGTCCCACTTGATGATGATGTTAGATCCGTGATCGATCTTCCAGTAACACTTAGTGCGTAGACCCACGTTCGACGAGACAGGCGACTGCCACGAATAGTGTCCGTAGATGCGGCCCGCGCCTAGTTCCGCACCCAGCCAGCGCGTAAGGCGATCTGCGAGTTCATTCGCCGAGTACCATCCGACCTGGATCTCGTTCGTGCTGGCCGGCGTGCCGCTGACAACAGTCAGCGGGTTCGCCGTGAATGTCGTCCATGCGCCGGCAATGAACTTGGCATCCGAAAACTCAAAGATGCGCCCCTCCATGAGCTGCAGCCCAGGAGGCACCACCGCCGCAAACATGTCCCGCCCCAGCGTTGCCGACTTCAAATCGGTTTCGTAGATGTGTTCGAGATCGATAACGGTATGGAACGTGTCAGGGTCATCGGCGATCGACGCGATGCGACCGGCGTAGACGAGCTGAGCGTCGGCCTTGGAGTTGAGCGTTCCGTCTGTGGCGACGGTATGCATCCAGACGCCCACGCGCCTGCCGACCCATACGCGGGGGAGTTGCGTGACGAGTGGGGCAGCTTGCGGCGTCAGGTTGTTGTTTGACCCGAGCCGGTGGTGGTTAGCGAACCGTGCGCCGCCTGCGCCGGCCGCAGCATCGCAGCCGAAGGGGCTGGCGATGCCGCGGGTGATTCCAGTGAAGGACGTAGCGGTGACACCTGAATACGTAAAAGTTTCGGAGCCGCAATACGCCGTGCCGCTGGCCGGGAAGTTGGTCGTGCTCTTGACGTTGAACGTCGTGTCATCGCGGTCGCGTGTTGACGTCAGTTCCGTCTGCGCTCCGCTGAGGCGCTTGGCGACAAACGTTGCGAATGCGTCGGTCTGATCGTGGGCGCGGATACGGCAGGAGCCCATAGAGACAAACGGATTCCAGAGCGTGAGCGTCTGGCTGTTCGTGATGTCGAAGAACGCTTCTACGCGAGTCGCCGAGCTCCAGTCCGTCCCGGCGAACGCGGTGGTGATTGCGGCTTGGCTCGCGTCTGAGAGGACGTAGTTCGGAAGGCCCTCAATCAGCGCGACGAATTTGAACGTGCCGCTACCTGCCTGCAGAGTCTCAATCGTCTTTGCCACGCCTGCGCTACGTGCGCAGGTGGTCTAGCGGGGAGAGATGATTAGGCGCTCACCCGTCGCTAACCAGTCGCGGGAACCTCACATCAAACGCCCCGACCCAACCTTCCTGGCTCGGCCGCGCGAGGTCTGAAAACTTGTAGACGCCCACGGGTTTCCATCCTGCGTGCGTCGAGTCGCCGCCGAGTAGCGTCAGAACGCCTGCGTTTTGCCAGTACACTTGCAGATCGCTCGCAGGCCCCATCCACTCGTGTGCGCCGATGCCCGAGACGGCATCGCGGAAAAACACCTCGAGACTGGCGTTCGCGTACGTCGCGCTCGACTCGCGGATGCGATCGACGGGAACGCGCTGGTAGCGGACGTTCGTGTGCACGTACTTGCGATTCCCCGCGAGCCCGAGCACGTTGCCCGTCGGTGACTCGGTCATGCGCACGTCGGTCTCCTCGGGCGCCATGGACGGATGGTCGTCGCAGTTGAGAGGGGAATCGGGGAACCAGAGGCCGCGGGCCTGGGCGGTGCCGGTCTGGGATTTCATGTACGCCGCGAACGACGTCAACGCCGTCGAGAGCCCGTCGCTCAGCCCAAGCGCGCCGCCCGTCGCGCCAGAAACAGCCGCATACGCGATCGTCATGCCGCCCGCGTTGTAAACGGCGTTGTTCCCAAGGTTGAAGTTTCCACCATTGGACATCGAGCCAACCGAGGAGGCACTCGCTGCCGATGACACGGTCGGCGAAGCCGAGCCGAAGATCGGAACGACGCCGATACGGACGGTATTGGTGGCTCGCTCGAGTAACGCACAGAGCGCGTACCAGGTGTTAGCTGCGACCGCGCAAGACACGCTTGCCGTGTCTACACCGTCACAGGCATAGAGGGCCACAGTCGCGCCCTCACGAACGAGGATGTACCCGGCGGCGGCGGCGGCACCCTTCGCAAGCAGATCTGCGTTTCCGGCGACCGTCGAGAAGTTCACGACCATTAAGATCGCCAGGTCCTCGGTTGCCGTCACATTGAACGTGTCGGCAATGAAGAATGCGTCGCTCGCGCTATCAAATCCCACCGCCTTGTCGGTGCCACCGCGCGGACCTAGACTCGAATAACTTGGCGTCGACACGTCGGCGAGCGTGACGCCGCCAAACGCCGCGGCGAGATCGCCGCTCGTCTCGTTACACAGCCAGGCCGCTTCCCATTCGGCGACTGTCGTCCCCAGCGCCGCCGCCATCTGCGCGGCGGTGGCGGGGTACGTGATGTCCCGGTCATAGCCTGCCAGCGAGCGCTGGTCGACGTTCGTCCAGGCGAGATCGAACGGATAGAAGCTGTTCGAGATTGTGTAGCGGCCGGTGGCGGAGGAGGTGTCGAGGGAGACGGTAAAGGAGGAGTTGACGGCGTTCGCGAAGTTAGTGAGAGCGGTGGAGAGGTTCGCGGACAATCCAGTGGCAACGCCTGCGCCGGTGGCTACATACAGACCAGCAATGGCCGGCGTCGATGTTCCGGCGCCGTATCCACCCTTGTCGCCAACGAGGAAGTTACTTGCGTTGGTAAGCGACCCGACCGCACTCGTGTCCGTCTCGGCTGAGATAGACGACGTGCCGCTCAATGAGCGCAGTCCAATCCTCATCCTGTTTGTGTTCTTATCGATAACCGCGATCCCCACGTGCCACTCGTTGAGAAAGAAGTCGCTCACGTCTGCGAACGCGCCCGCACCGGCGCCACCGACATAGATACGGACCCGCGTTATCTCGGCGATAACGGTGTAGCCCTTAGCCGTGCCGGTATCGAACTTCGCGAATATGTCGGCATTGGCCGACGAAGAAGAAAACTTGCCTACCCAAGCAATAATCAAGTCGTCAGTCGTGACATTGAAGTTGGCGCCCGCGCTGAAGGCGTCGTTTGCCGAGTTGAATGTGACCGCCTTGTCCCCTCCGTTTCCGGGACCTGTCGTGCTGTATCCAGGTGTTGATACGGAGGTCATTGTCACGCCGCCGAATAGCCCGGTGTCGTTGCCGCTGGCGATGTCGAAGCCCCAGCCCGCGCTCCACGTGCCGTATCCAACAGCCGCCTGCATTGCTGCTGCTGACTGCGGGTACGGCGTGATCGCTGCGTTTAGCGCCGTCTGAAACACAGTCGGCCACGCGGAGATGCCGCCTGCCGCGGAATGGTAGTAGTCCGCCGCGGCCGTTGTAACCGTCACCGCCGACGTCAGCGCTCCCGTAGAGACGGAGCACGTCGTGCCACTCGGGGCGGTGAACTTGCTCTCGATTCGCCCCGGGTACGTGGCCATTCCCCCGACGATGCGTGGCGAGGAGGAGTCTAGAGAGGATTACGCTCTAGCCATCCCGCTCGCGGAGGGCGCGCTCGATGGCTTCGTCGGCAACCTGACGACGGCGACGCTCATCGCCATTGAAGTAGTCACCGACGATCACGGTGATCGGCCGCGCATTCCCGCTGTCCTTGCCGCCGCTGCCATTACCGCCGCCACCGGCTGCCTTGCCACCGCCCGACCCACCGCCACTTGCACCAGCTCCAGCGCCGCCATAGGCACCGCCCGCACCACTGCCGCCGAACTGCTTAGCCGCTACCGCAGCGGCAGCGGCAGCGCCACCAAACGCCGCAGCCGCAGCCGCATGCGTTCCTGCGCCTCGTAGATCGCCGTACGCCAGCGAGCCGATCGCGTACGCGCCGTGTTTGAGTGCCTCGACGGCCATCTGCGAGGCAAGGCCCTTAAGAGCGTCTGCGAGGAACTTCTTGATCGCCTGGCCCGCGGACATCGAGCCGTCGATCCATGCGTTGAGCCCCGCGGAGACGGAGCCGGTGAGCATGGAGAACGCGGTGGCGTAGGCGTTGAAGTCCTCGAGCTTGCCGAACGACTGTTCGAGAAATGACTCCTTCTTGCCTCGCTGAGTCGCTAGTCGCTTCTGCCAATCGTCGGTGAGCGCCTTCTGCTTCTCGGCCAGGATCGCGCCCGTGTCGATGCCGCTCGTATCGATGCCCGACATGCCGGCGCCGAGCGCATCGGCGTAGATCGTCGAGCCGAAGCCAATCGGCGAGCCCGCGGTGTCCGTGCCGCCCATGGTGGCAACGTCACCGAAGCGGCCCGCGCGGGGCTTGCCTGGCTTGCTCGGTCCCGGAATCTTAGCCAGGATGCCGTTCGTGACTGTGTAGAACGCTCCCTCGTCGATGCCCGCTCCGCCGCCGTCGCCCCAACGATCACGCGCGCCGACAAGTTGCGGCACTCTCGCGGCTGCTGTGGCCGCTGCCTTCTGTCCCTTGAGGTTTGCGATTGCGTCCTCGAGATCACCGCCGCCTGCTAGCGTCTTCTGAACCGAATCGACCTCCTGTTTACTCGGCCCCTTGGGGAGTAGGTCGACGAGCTTGGCAGCGAACGCCACCGCCTCGGCTAGTGCCTCGATGAGAGGGGACAGCGATGTAACCAGCGAGCCGATCGCGATCTTCATCTTGTCGAACGACTCGCGCATCGCAACGCCGCTGGCCTGTACGCCTTCGCCAGTCGTTCGCATGTTCGTGTCGACGCCGCTTGCCTTCTGCGCGAGGGCGTCCATCAGCCCATTGAAGTTCTCGAGGTCGGTGCCGTTGCTCTTGAGCAGGATGCCGAAGTCGTCCAACCCGCCGCCGTTCGCTTTCACGATTGCGTCGGTGACCTTCTTCGTCACCTCTTCCTGATCGAACCCTGCGCGCGTGAGAGCGACCATGGCCTTTTGCGCCGTGATCATCTGCTGCTCGTTCAGTTTGAACGCGCCGTTCTGTGTCTGCGCTGCGAAGGTCAGCAACTCATGCTCACTACGCAGGCCCAGCGATGCCGACTTAAGCTTGTCGAGGCTGACCGCGCCGGCAGCGGAGCGCAGGCGCAGATCATCCGAGTACGCCTTGAATGCGTCCTTGGCGAACCCGATTGCCTTACCCCCGAGTTCGAGCGCTTGGTTGACGTTGGCGAGTTTACCGAGCCAGTCGTCGTAGCCTTTGTTGCGCTGTTGAGCGGCGTCGAGTTGTGCAGTGGCGAGTTTCTTTTCCTCGCCCTGCAAGTCCTTCAGCGCAGCCTTTAACTCACTTGGATCAGCCTTGAACTGCGTGATCACGCGCGATAAAAAATCAATAGCCACGCTACTTACCTCCCCCACCTTCGGAGGCAGGCGTCATCAACCACCCCTCAAGCGCCGACGACTCCCCGTCGAGCACGAGGATGCTGTTCATCAGATCGTCCGCAGGCTGCTCGCCGTCGCACGCATCACGCAACGAGCCGTGCTTCCAGTGCGCACGTGCGAGAGCCGTCTCGGTGACCTCGGGGAGATTGGCGGTATAGCCAGCGCACACCGTCAGCGCAGGCCCTTGGTACCCGCGCTGCCCGCTCGGAGGCTGCCACACGCTCAAGTGAACGCGATCCTCGGCTGCTGGCTCGTAGCCGCAACCGAGGGACATGCGATTGAGTTGAGGCGTGGTCTGCATACACTTCTCGCAGTCGTCGATCGCGATCGTTCCGCGGCGCGACCGCTCGCGAAACCAAGGGAGGGCGTGAAGGCCCTCTAGGATTTTCCCGAGACACCCCGCAGACGCTCGAACACGAGCGAGCCAATTTCGCCGACGATGCGTGGGTCGATCTCGTCGAGGTCGGTCACGAGCTTGGCTGGCGCCATTGCCCAGAACTCCCACGATGGATCTGGCTGGCGCTCGAACTTATCCCATCCGACGACGCTCACACATGCGAGACGAAACAGCAGCGCGTTGAGCGAGACCTGGCCGATGTGGCGCGGCGAGTCGCCGGGCAGCACGGCGCGATCCATGATCGAGCGCCACACATTGCGGTCGACCTGACGCATCACGAACTTGGTAGGAGCCTGGCCCTCGATGAGTAGCGGCTTCCAGTCGCCGGTCTCGCGAGCAGTGGTGAGCTTTGCGGCGTACTGCTCGAGTGCGGACTTCTGCTCGTCGGTCGGTGGATCGTCGAGAGTGGGCGGCTGCACGAATGCAGAGTCGCCAGAGAAGAAGGCATCCCAATCGCGTTGAGCTGATGGCGGGCGGATCATTTCTTTCGAGTTCCCCTGACAGTGAGTGTTGTGTCCTGGCACCGAGCGACATCAATCCGCTCCGTATGCAGCCAGCGAGAGAGAGCGACGCAGAGATCGGCGAGGGTCATAGAGGGTTCACCTTCATCCGAACGCAACCCGTGCAGCCGACAGCGTCAGGTCAGACGTGGTCGTGGTTCCCACGTCGCAGTGGCCCTCGTACGTGAACGAGTTGATGCCGTTCTCGTTCTTCTGAATCGCAACGACCTTGCTCACGACGTTCGGCGCGTAGATGGCGACACGCTGCCCAGGAGGGCCACCGTTGCCGTAGAGGATGTGCTTGTTCGTGGTGCTCGTCCCCATCGCGGGAATGGCAGGCGTCAGCGTCGTAGCCTCGGCGTCCTCGGTCCATGAGATCGAGATCTTCGAGGGCAGACGACGGCAGCCAACGATGTCTTGATACTGGTTCACGCCGCCCGGGCCGCGGAGCGTGGCCATGCCAAGCTCGATGTTGATCGAGAAGTTGCGAGCCGTGCGCAGCGAGCGCGTTGCGGTGCCGACGTCGTTGACGAAGATCGAGCCGGCCGCCGTGGTCGCCGGGTTGTCGGTGTTCGTCGCGACAGTGCTCGGCATCGCGGTTGTCTTGTATTCCCACCACGCGACAGCCCACGTGATTTCAATCGTGGGCTTGCCGCCTGGCTCGAGCCCCGAGATGGTCACCGCGGTCGGGTGACAGCCGTGGCAGAGGTACTCCGCGTTGTAGCCCTGAAGGAGAAGACGCTGCGACGTACAGGCGAACGTCGTCTCAGGGAGATACATCGTGTATCCCGACGCGCAGATGTCAGCGGCGCTTGGAATCGCACCGAGCGCCGTCAGGAGATTGAGCGTGGTTGCGGCGTGTGTGCCGACGACGAAGGGCTGACCGTTGCCGCGCGCATCGCCGAGGAGCCCAGCCCAGCCGATGGAGCCGGGGGTAAACGTGCCGCTTGCCGTGGTCGTCGGTGCCGTTGCGGTGCCGCCGCCAGTGAACGTCGTACCGCTTGCCGCGGACACAGCGCCGTTGCCCCAGAACAGGGAGAGCCACGTCTCGTAGGTCGTGGCCGATGTGGCGCCACTCGTTGCGGAGCCGTGCCCCGTCAGATACGTCTTGGTTTTCACCGAGCCGCCCATCGTCCCGAGCACGTAGCCATCGCAGGCGTTGAGGTGCTGAACGACCCGCTCGGCGTTCGACTTGGCGTGCGTCAGCCCGCTTGTATCGACGCTACTCAACTGCGGCAGTCGGAGCGTCGCGGCTGTGCCGGTGTTCTCGCCGAATGAACTCTCGGCTTCGTAGCAGATGGAACCGAGGGCGTTTGGGTTGCTCACCCAAGAACAGTCGATCTCACCGAGTCAGCGAGAGACTGTTACGCGAGCAACCGGACGTATTCGAAGTCTGCCATCACGACGAGATAATCAATCTTGCCGCCTGCCTCGCGGGACTTCTCGGCCCCGAGCGGAGTGCAGTCGTGCGTGCTCGAAAAGTTGCCGCGCCCGTACATACCCACGGCGTAGTTGACGGCTTTCCAGTCCTGATTCATCACATCATCGCGATCCATGCCGTTCGCCGGCCCGTAGC
Source organism: uncultured Dehalococcoidaceae bacterium (assembly GCA_964349785.1). Lineage (GTDB taxonomy): Bacteria > Chloroflexota > Dehalococcoidia > UBA2979 > UBA2979 > JAIBBD01. The sequence continues at coordinate 19,731 of CAYGHU010000003.1, forward strand.
GATGTGTTTGCGGATAGGCAATGCGGATGGCGAACCGAACGCGGACGCGCTCCTCGATGCCGCTGGACGTCTCGGGGAGTGCGTCGTCCCCGACCTCGCGAACCTGGAACCTCCGCAGCGCCGCGGCTGGGTTCTTCTCGGCCCACTCGTCGAAGTTCGCCCCGTCCTCGTTGCGGTAGTGGCGGAACTTGTCGGAGCTGAGGGATGAGGGGGTGAGCGCCTCGATCAGCGTGTAGATGCGGTCGCGGATGGATTCGGCGGTGGCGAGGGCCATCTACTTGCCGATCACGAAGCGTTGAACGACATCGGCACCGCCACCGGTGCCAGTTGCCATCTTGTGCGGCTGCACCACCTGGAAGTGCTGCTCGATAAACCGATCGTAGTCCTGCTGTGTCACGGCGATGTACTCGGTCAGCGAGTCAAACCCGAGCGGGCGCCAGCCACCTCGAGCCAGGATGTTGAGCGCCTTGAGGATCACGAGCTCGTCCGTGATCAGGTCGTTCCGCAACGCGTCGGTATCGAACTTCATCGCAGCCAGTCGGGCCTGTGCGGACTTCCACGCGGCCTCGATGAGCGGTCGCCCCTGCTCAATGCGGTACTCCGTTGGGCAGGAGTCAATGAGACCTGGTGCGCGATCGTTCAGGTCCTCGATATCAATCTGATGAGTGACCGATGCGCGAACGACATCAAAGAATGAATACTCAACGTAGGTCGCGCTCGAGTAGACGATCTCCCAGCGGACGCGGTAACTCGGGTTATGATCGATCTGGTCACTAATATTTCCTTCATCGGCGGCCCACGTGTCGTCAATGGCCGCCGTAACGGTTGTCCCGACGAACGTTGCCGCCGTCGTGTAGTCATTCTTGAGCGGATGACGAACGCGGACCGAATCGCCTGAGACGATCTCGATTGGCGTGACCCACTCCTGCTTCGCGCCCTCGGCCACGAGATACCGCTGGCCGGTGATAATCCCGACCGTGGACGCGATCTTAATCTGCTGCGGGTCCGCAGACGACGAGCCGCAAGCGACGTCGATCGCAGTGCTGACCGCGTCGACCGTGGCCGTGCCTGAGAACTCCGCGGAGTCATCGTCCCCTGCCTCGTCGAAGAACACACCAAACGTCGCCGACGTCGGTCGGCCACGCATGAACCGATGCAGGATTGACTGGCTCGCTACACCATAGAGAACATCAGACGTTGACCTCATGGTTTACACCTGTGCTCTCGTCGATCCTGTTTTCGTTGCGCCTCAGTGCCACAGTGAACGCAGACGAGCCGGTATCCCTCGGTGAGAAACTCGACCCGCCACATCGCTAGACCCGAACCACGAGTTTCTTCTCTGGGGACTTACGCCAGTCGCCGAAGATCTGATTGCTGGACTCGAGCAACTCTTCGAGGTCGAGCTGATACGCACGCTCGTAGTACGTTTCAAGATCGGTCTGCTTCGCCGCCTTGGCCTCGAGCGACTTGACCTTGAAGTACATCGCCGCAAGTGTCTTGTTGCGCCACGATGGCGTGCCGAGCGGCCCGGAATCGCGCTTGGACAGCAGCAACTCCAGTCGCGGCTGGGCATGTGCCAGAACTTGGGCCTCGAAGTCCGATGCCGTGCGGAACATCGGCGTTCGGTCGGCGTCGCGCGTGACCGTGTACCTGTTGCCGTTGATCTCGCGACGCTCGACAGAGCGCTCGATCGGCGCGCTGCCAACGGGCTCAGCTTTCGCGACTGGCTTGTCCTCTGCCTGCTTGCGCTCAAGCGCCTCAAGCGCCTCAGCGGCTAGCGCCTGATTACGGAGAGCATGAACCTCGCCATGGCGCTGCTCGTGCGCAGCCATGTCGGATTCGAGTTCGTCGCGTACCGACCGGAGATCATCCGGCATCCGCTTCGCCCTTGCCAGTGCGGAGGCGATTGCGAGCCGCACTCGCTGCGTCCTGCGGAGCGAGATGCTTGGCCATCACTTCGCCGACTCCAGCGACGATGCCGCGCTGCATGCGCTCGATCTCGTCGTTCTTCATCGACTCGATGCGGCGAACCTCTGCCTCGTGCTTGGTGCGAACCTTCGCCTTGCGGCGCTCCATGAGCGCCTTCATGTGAGAACAGCCGCCGTTCGCCTCGTCACCCGCGCAGGCTTCCTCGCCCGGCTGCGGCTTCACGAAGGGGCCGCGGGTGATGTGCGTGTACTCGGTCGAGTAGGGGCACATCGCCAATGGAATCGCGCCAGCCGTGATGAGGTCAACCGTGACCATCTGCTCGTAAGCCATCGAGTTGTCGTCCTCGGGGGAGGCTGAGCTCGTGCGGATCGGGACCTTGTTGATGCAGCCACTTGGCATGACGAAGTGACGCCATGACACGGTCGGGATGGTGTCCTCGACCGGCATGCCGTCTTCGTCCCGGCCAACGATGCGGGTTGGGTGCGCCGATTGCGCGGTGAGTTGGTAGACGCCGCGCTTCGAGCCGTCGAGCCGTTGAGGCTTGAGCTCGGAAACCACGAACGGATTGGAATGCTGTCTATTCATTCGTCCCGAGAACCTGGATTCGACCAGTGCAGAGCGGACCTCGCCCTCGGGTGCCTTGCTGCTAGCTATTGGAGTCGACGAGCGAAAGAGTGCAGACGCCGTCGGATGCGCCGACGCGGAGAACCGCGACGTTGTCATCAGCGACCAGCGCGCGGATGTACAACTCCCTGCCAGCGGCAAGCAGGTGACAGTCATTCGCGGCGCTAGCCGTTGGATTGGAGCCAACGGCAACCCACGTATCGATCGACGACACGAGACAGTACGTCTGACCGGCCACCATGTTCGCGAGCTGCTGGCTTGCGTTGGTGACCGTGTTGTAGTCGCTCGTCGCGCGAGTCGTGATCTTCATGGGCTAGCGTCCGTCCAGTACGCCCTCGTCCCACTCAACGACGAACGTCCAGGTGCCAACACCCGTCGCGCCCATGAGCACGAGATTGCTGATCACAAAGCCTTCGTCGTTGTCGAACTCGAGGTGGTCGCCGCTCGCGCGTGAGTCCCACAGCGTGGCGAGCTCGCCGCCCGATGCGGCACGGGGCAGCATGTCGCCGACGGTCTCCGCGAATCCCGAGTAGATGCTGACCGGGTTCGCGTCGAACGTATGCGTGCCAGCCGTGAGGCCGGCCGTGTCCGCAACGCGCATCGACGTGAGCAGCGAGGCCGGCTGCGCGAAGCGCCGCTTGCCCGTGCCCGTCACGGTACCGCCCACGTCAACGGCAGTGCCGCCCGTGTGCGACGCCGAGAACGCCGTGGCGCGCGTCAGCTTGCAGCCGAGTTCCTGATCGGTGCCAAAGGCAGTCGACAGGTGGAACCGCGCGCCGACGTAGCGAACGAGACCGATCGCGCCGGAAACCGTCGCATCGTCCCAGCGCCACGAGAGCAGGTGACCGAGCGTCGCGGTGTGAGCCTCGACGGTGGTGACCAGGCCCGTACGGACGGCGTTCTGATAACGACCGCGAAGCTTGTAGCTGCGCGGCATGAATGAGTTGGACATGACTGTTTCGTCCCTTTCCGCTTACGCGTTGATCGAGCGAATCGCGGTTGCGAAGTTGTTGGCCACGATGCCGTGGCCGGTGCGGGCGAACGATGCCCAGTCGCTTGCGTCCATGAGGATGTTCGTCTGCGTCAGCGACGACGGCGCGCGCTTCACGACGTACGCGAACGCGTTGTGCTCGTTGCTCGAGTACGCCCAGATCGCTCCGAGTCGGTCGCCCGTAGACGTCGGGTTGAGGCCCGATGCCCAGACCGGCGCGTTCATGAACATGCCGCCGTACTGCGAGCCGCTGCCCTCGGGGCTGAAGAACGTCTGCCACGGGGTCGACTGCGACGCAGCCTGCGCCTGCTGCAGCTGCTTCAACTGGTTGTCGTGCAGCGAGATAACGAGAGAACCCTTTGCCTTGCTCGAGCGAGCCGAGGCAACAGCGCCGACCATGGTCGCGATCGACAGCGCCTGGCCCGTCGGTCCGACCTCCGCCGTCACCGAGGAGAACAGCGCGGTCGCCGTGGTGTCGAAGTACTCGCCGTAGAGGCGAGCCGCGTCCATGATGAAGCCCTGAACGTAGAGCGCGCGGCCGACCGTGGAGTCTTCCTTCGCGGTCTCGGAAAGCTCGCGAGCAATGCCAACGCGGCTGACCTGAACGGTCGCCGAGGTCGTGGTCATCTCGGTGTAGCCGATGGCCGTGGTCTCGTTCGTCGGCGTTCCGGCGACGGGGCCGGTCGACTTCACGGCGCGCGGAAAGCGTGCCGTGTCAGAGAACTCGGATTCGATGGTCTTGTAACGGAAGTACGGGGTAACCGTGAGGTCATCGTACTGATAGGCAATGATGCCCATATCGATGACGCTCGCGTAGATCGTGCCAGACAGAGAGCTTGACTGTGTTTCGCCAGACATTGGTGTTTACCTTTGCGACGGGACCTTGGGTCGCGTGGGCGCACCGCTAAGCTGATTGCCAATCTTCCAAAGACGCTCGAGGTTCTCGCGAACCCCGTCCGGGCCAAGCTGTCGAAGCTGGACCGGCGAAAGCGCAAAGAGATCGACAATCCCGTTCTGGGTCGGCAGCGATGTCGCTGTCGGAGCAGACGGAGCAGCAGCGGGCGGCTTCGGCGCTTCGGCCTGAGTCGCGGTGGGTGCGGGGTTGACCGCGGGTTGATGTGCCTTGATCCCCAGCGCAGTGACCACGTTGTCGAACCCGTCGGGATTCGCCTGGTAGACCGGGAACAACGCAGCGGCGCGTGCCTCGTCGAGACCGAGCCTCGTTGCGCGACTCGAGTAATCGAGGCGCTGCTTGAGTTCGGTTGTCTCGCGACGCATCTCCTCGAGCTCGGCGCGAACGTCGGGCTCTGCGGATGCCTTTGCGGTGCTCGGCGCTGCTGGCTTGGGCGCCGGTGCAGCGGCAGGACGGCGTGCGCGGTCTTCCTCTAGTCGCTTCGCAACAATCCGATTAACGTCCTCTTGGGTGAAGGAGCCCGAAGGCTTCTCCGTCGCCGGGGGACTTGCCGGCTGCTCGGTTGTTGCGGCGGCTTGCGCTGCCGTGTCGGTGGTCGTGTTCTCGGGATCCATATTGCTCCCCGCGATAAGCCGCGGTCACTTGCGCCATGCCCGGTCGCCTGGTAACGGCACCGTCGCGCAAGAGAGCAATCACGAGAGAATGTTAGGCAGTCGGCTCTTTGGGTGGAGACAGCGACGCCGTGCGCTTCTCGTCGTCCGGCGACTGCTTCTCTTCCTTGAAGATCGCGTCCCAGTTGTCGACGAAGCGTTTGCTGTTTGCCGGCGTGGAGAACTTCTTGTCGAGGTACTTCACGGCTCCTCGCCCTTCATCGCTGTCGCCTGCGTATCCCCGCCCGCGTCGTTACCTTTCGGTGCGTCGCTCTCTCCTGTCTTCTTCGGCGCATTGTTAGCGCCGTTCTCCTGCGGAGACCTGCCCGGCTCGAACGCATCTCCATCGGCAGGCGCGTTGAGCGCGCGGACCGCGATCACCAACATCGAGAAGTCCTGAAGGTTATCGAGGATCTTCTTCTTGGCCTCGTCGCGTGTCAGGTCGGGATCCTTGCGCATGAGGAACGTGACCGGACTATCGAGTCCCTTGCGCATCTTTTTGTCGAGAAGGTCAACCTCCTCGGATGCATCCTGCGGGATGGCTTGCTCCTGGAAGTCAACGTCCTCGTCGATGCCGCCGAAGCCAATCAGATCGGCTACCTCCTCCTCGTGGGATACGGCCTGCGAGCGCTGCTCCATGCGGAGCTCGGTCAACTTCTCGCGGCGAGCTGCGTAGGTCTTGCCGCTGGCCGAGTCGCCGGTCTCCTGTAGTGTGTATTGCTCATAGCCGATGCCGTAGCGGCGAGACACCGACGAGATCTTGTCCCGCTTGATCGTGAGGTAGTGATCGGGGTCTGTCTTCAGATCCCACATCGACGCCACGACCTCAGGCGGCAGCAAGAGCGGACGCTCTGGGTTCATCGCTTGCCCGCTTGCCATCCCTGCCAGATTGCCTTGCAAGATTGGCTGGTTCTCGCCGGCCGACTTAGCAAGCCGCATCGTCATCACGTTGAGCAGCGCGACGCCGAGGTGGGCCGACTCGATGTCGCTGCCGTAATCGGAATCGAGGATGCACTCCGTTGGCTTTCGGCGATGAAACAGCACACCGGGGATTCGCTTGAGCCCATGTTCCTCGGGGGCGGTTGCGAGTTCGCCAGATGCGTCGACGAGTCGTCCGTCTGCATTGATGAGGTACCGGTAGGTGTCGTCCCAGATCTCCCAGTGCGGAAGCTTGGCCCTCTCGGCACCTGTCAGAATCGTCGTCGGCTCCGCGTCGAGGATGAACCCGGCCGGCACTAGCGCATCTCGCGTATCCGGGATCGCGTCGAACACGTTGGGCGTTAGAATGCGGAGTGATGTTTTCTCGTCAACGCCCTTGAACTGCCAGACGAGAACCTCGTTGCAGAGGTTCGTCAGCCGGTGCGCCTCCTGCATGACGGCGTGCAACTTGAGCCGCTTTTCCTCGCGGTGGAACTCCTCGTTCCGATCAACGAACGTTCGCAGCGCTGGGCGATCGTAGAGGCTTGCTACCTCGTTGACGATGCGCGCTGCAACGTTGTCCTCGCGTGCAGCGACGATGAACTTCTTGAGCGCCGTTTTGTTCTCAGGCGTCCCATAGACGTCATCGATCAGTCGCTCGACGTGAGCCTGCGGACGGTCACGATACAAGTCGAGGCGTCGCGTGATTGCCTCGCGGCGCTGTCGATGCGGGTTCCCGAATTGCGTAGCACCCGAACCAAGCCCGTAGGTTTTGCAGACCCAATCCACCAGTGCGAGGTGATCGGTCCGATAGAGATCCTTGAGTGCTGTCACCGTCAGAACGGTGCGCGGGCGAGACGGTTAGGAGAGACAGTTAGGCACGGCTCCGCGCCTCGGCAATCGCGAGCTGCATCGTCTGATCGGTGAACGCTTCCTGCTCGAACATCCACAGTGCGTACGCCGTGGCGACAGATGGGTGCGTCATGTCGTCCGCATTCTTCTCGGGGCGGCCCTCGGCGTGATCGTCGCCGGGTCGCTTCTTCATCGACTCGAACGATTCAACAAGACGAGGAGCCGAGGGGCGACGCTGGTCATCGGTCGCCACCACGAGCCGCGGAACGCCATCGTTCTCCGCGGAGCCACCGAGCAGCCTGTTCATCATCTCCACCCGAGCCTTCCGCTGAATGCGCACGGTCATCGGCGCCGGGTTGAACGCGTCGAGTCCCTCCTTCTGGAATGCCATGTAAACGGATTGATAGTCGGTCTGTGCCTCTCCCTTGCCGTGCGGGTCGATGAACGTCAGCAACTTGCCGCCGCCGTCGGTGTACTCAACGCCGAAGTTTGAGCGCACGTACTCGGCGAGCTGGCGCGCGTGCTCTCGTGCCGTCGTCTGCTTTGTCTGCAGTTCGCCGACCACGGTCCACGTCGGCACATCGCCAAACATGAGCAGCTTGAGGATCTCCGTCGTGTTGTAGATGACGCCGGGATCGTGGCCTGCCAGCAGGGTGAACGGCTGTCCGGGTCGTATGTACGAACGGTAGTTCGCGAGCACAGCAGCGGTGACGTCGCGCGCAATCTGCGGCCGGGCCACGAGGTTTCGCGTGCGCAGCCAGCCGTAGTAGACCGCGAGCTCGGGCGTCAGATCGCCGACCTCGCCAGTGCGCGGATCGCCGTACCGGCGCAAGAACTCTCGCGGAGAGATCGACTTCCGCTTGTCAGCAAGAAACTTCGGCGCAATGAACGGCGAACGAAAGATCGACAGCGACCGTTTGATCCAGCAGCCAGAGCCCAGCACTACGTCACGCAGTTCGCGCCATCTGGTGTCGTCCTTCGCCGTGGCCGTGGCCACCTGCCAGTAGCGTCCCTCTGGCGCTTCTCGTCCTCGCGATTCGCAGTCCTCGTGAGCGTCAACTTGGTCTTGCATCTCATCGCGACCACACCAAGCCCAGTTAAAGCCCTGGATCGATCGGCCATGCGCGGCCGACTGCTGGTGCGCGTAGCGAAATCGGATGCGCGTGAGGTCGCACATCTCGAATCCCTGGAACTCGTCACGCGTGACGTAGCGACCCCAGTTCGGCCGGAACATCGACTCCATCTCGAGCCGCACCGTTCCGTTCCGCGAAAGAGTCGGCGCGACCTGGCCGCCTTCGTAATTGCAGCCGAGGTGGCGGATCCACATTCGGTAGTGGAACATCGCGAGCAAGCGCGTCTTGCCGGCGCCCTCAGATCCGTAGACGAGCTGAGCTAGTTGCTTCTCATCGTCGTGGAACAACCCGTCCCACTGATCGGAGGATGCGTACCAGATGAGCGGATCGGGCGACGCCTCCACGACCTCGGGGCGCGCGAGTTGCGTGTCAATGATCCCACCCAGCGACCGCTCGTCGATGACTCGGATCGGCGGCTTGCCGCGGACAAGGACTTGACCCTTCGGATCCGCGACGACCTTCCTGATGATGACACCAGCATCGACGTAACGCGAGACGCCCTCCATGCGCTCGGAGACGCCGCGCATGATCTGTCGATCGCGGTGAGACTGATTCGTCAGCACATCGGCGGGCTAGTTGCCCTTCCGCCTGGTGAGCCCACGAACGCCCTTCTCGTGGTCGACGAGATAGCGACTGTGTGCGCGAGCGGAGAGTCTGTCCTTCTGCTCGAGCGCTCGGTACTTGAGTTTCGTTCCCTCGGCGATCAACTTGGCCGCAGCGTTCCAGTCGTTCGGATTCCCATCGTCAATGCGATCGTGCGCGACGCGATGCAGGAACTTCGCGAACGAGATATCAGCCTCGGCATCCTTCAGGATCTCGGCGTCGAGCGCAGCCGAGTCAGCAACGTCGGCGACCTCGATGGGCCGTGCCTTGCGCATCGCCACGCATCGCGAGCAGTCGCCATTCTTCGCAAAACGCTCGTCATGGAGCGGACAGCGCAGGCCAGCGGCGGTCGTCTCGTAGATAGACACTGCGATGACGATCCGAAGTCAGCGCGGTACCAGAGAGAATTACGCCTAACTGTCTCGAATGAGACGCGCGCACGTCAGCGTCGGCACATGGCCACCACGCTCGGCACCAACGCCCGTAACGCTGCATGTAACGCTGTCGTCGATCTTGTCGATGCTGGCTCGGGCCCTGGGAAGATCCGCATCAAGTCAGCTGGTGCTGTTGTGATCGCCGAGATCGTTCTCGATGATCCGGCGTTCGGTAACGCTGCTGCGGGCGTCGCAACCGCCGCAGGAACGCTCGACGGTGCCGGCATCGTGGCGGCCGGCGCTGGCACTGCTGCCGCGACGTTCGATGTCACCGACTCGGACAACAACGTCATCTGGTCCGGCGCAGTCGGCACCGGCAGCGGCGAGCTCAACCTCGACAACGTCAACATCGCGAACGGCCAGATCATCAACGTCTCAAGCTTCACGCACACGCAGCCGGCGTAATGTGAGTGGCCACTCAGACTCGCAACCCGACGAGCGACGAGGCGGCTAGCGGTACCCTTTCCGGTTCCGCTGGTACACGCTACACGCTTCTCGACGACCACCCGGACACGACCGGCGCCGACGTCCTGACGTTCGGGACGGCAACCGCGCAGATCACGTTTGGCTTCTCGGCGTTCTCGATCCCGCCCGGCTCCACGAGCATCAGCGTCCAGGTCCTCTATTACGACGGTGAGGCAGCGAACGGCGCGAACAACTGTGGCGGTCGACTGAAGGTCGGCGCGTCGTACTTCAACGCAGCCACACACAACCCGAGCGGCACCACATACACGTCGCGCTCCGACAACTGGGCGACGAATCCCGCGACGTCCGCTGCATGGACGGTCGACCAGGTAAACGGCATCGGCGCCAATGCGCTCGCAGCGTTCGGCATCGGATCGACGGATAGTAACCCGGCGTTCCGCGTCTCGAGCGTGCAACTTCAGGTCACGTACACCGCGCCGGCTCCGCGCACGGGAACCGCCGCGACGTCATCCACGGCGCAGACGTCAGCGCTGGCAGGAACCGGACGCGTCAGCGGCACGGCCACGACGTCATCCGCGGTACAAACCAGCGCACAGGTTGGAGCGGTCCGTGTTACCGGGACGCTGGCCACCGCGGCAGCGCCTCAAGCCTCGGCAGCGACGGGCACGGTGTCAGAGCCCGACACGTCGATAGCCGGAACAGCAGCGACGCAGGCGAGCGCTCAGACGTCAGCAGTGGCCGGTATGGTGAGCGTTAGTGGAATCGGGGCATCGGCGGCCGGCTCACAGGTCACGGCCATGGCGGGCACCGTGCGCGTGTCAAGCAGCGCGTCGACATCCGCTCAAACTCAGGCATCCGCACTTGCTGGCACTGTCGCTATCACCGGCACGCTCGCGACTGCATCGGCTGCGCAGGCAGCGCAGGCGACGGGCGTTGCAAGCGTCTCGGGTATTGCAGCGACGGTCGCCACGTCGCAATCGTCTGCAGCAAGCGGCGCGTTGGCAGGCCTGGCGTCGATCGTTGGGACATGCGCAACTCGGTCGACAACGCAGATAAGCGCATCGAGCGGGACGATCTCGATCATGGGCACGCTCGCAAGCGAGTCCCGTTCTCAGGCATCAGGCGGGGTCGGAGTGGTGACCCAGCGAGAGGTCACCGCACCTCGGGCGCTCGCGACACTCGTAGAGCGATTCGAGAGAGGCGAGGGATCTGCAATTCCGCTTGCTACAGGACGGTCGTTCTCGAGACCGATTGCGCCGAGGAGGAGACGATGAGTGACTCCGTTTTCATCATCAATGATGGCCTCGAGATGCGGACCAACAAGTCCGGCAAGCAGCGGTTCGTAATCCGCCGAGTCACCGAGCCTGTCTGCATCAACACCGATCCAGTGCTGCTCGCGATGAAACCGGCGCAGGCGTTCGCTGAGTTCCTGCGCCAGAAGATCGCAGGCGTCTCCGCGAGCCCGGCAGCGAACACGCTGCGAGCTCGACGCTCCGAGCTCAAAGCGTTCGTGCTCGGCAAGCCGTGGGCGATGGAGCGGTTCTCGGGCGGGCGAATGGGAAGCATGCCACCGTTGCGCAGTGAGCAAGCGCTGAACAACTCGGGCCGGCTCATCAAGGGCATCGCGGTGACGAAGGGCAAGGACGATTGGCGCGTGAACGTGCCCGCGAATCGCCTCGACGAGAAGACGATCCATGGTTTCGAGCGCGTATGGAATCGGCTGACGCAGCTCGTGCCCGAGATCGGCAAGCCGCTCGAGAGCGGGATCGTTCAGGAGGCGACTCGATGGACGATGCGGAACATGATCCAGGTGCAAAAGAAGCAGACGACCAAGATGGCGCTGTCGGCGATCGGCCAGACGTTCAAGGTGTTCGAGAACGTGGCGCGTTTGTTCGCGGCGTGACTCGGATGTCATAGCGATCCGGGAGTGACAGCCGGATCATACTGAACACAGCGATGAATTCGGTTATGAATATCGCATGTTCCTCAATGTTTTTGAGGAGTTGAATAAACCCCTGGCG
>CAYGHU010000004.1:0-29075 GCA_964349785.1 uncultured Dehalococcoidaceae bacterium
AGAAACATATCCGTTGAGGCCGCTCGCAAGAGCGGCCTTCGCGTTTGTGGCCACCAAACCCCTACTGAACTGACGCCGCGATCATCCAGCCCGCATACCCAGTGAGCACTGTCACCGTGGCGACAACCGCCGCCAGCGCGCCAGTCCCTGGCACCGCCCGCAGCGTGCGGATCAATGCGATCAGGGCCACGAGTCCGGCGATCAGCAGAGGGATGCCGATTGAACCGACTGCGATCAAACCCCAGAAGAGGAATCCAGACGCGGCGGCACTGCGTAATGCCACGCACCGCCTCGTGTCCACGGATACGGATGCGAGCGCTGCCACTGACAGCCCGGCGAAATAGACCGTGACAAACGCGACCAGGGGATAATCATCGCTCTCGGTGTCCTGCTGGATGATGACCGCGAGGTACGCGACGATTGTGACAAAGCCGATCGCGGCCGCAGCGATCGAAGCCCAATCGCGCCCCGCCCGCTGTCTTACCGCCATGGCCGTTCACTGAACCGCTCGAAGAACTCGGCCACGATAGGCGGCGATCCCGCGACGATGCCCTGCGAGTCCAGCCGTGCCGGCCCGCCATCGCGGTCCAGCAGTACGCCGCCTCCTGCGGGCAGCGTCGCGAGCCCGGCCCCGATGTCCCAGGGGAAGAGAAGCGAATGCATATTCAAATCGCTCAGCCCGCAGGCGGCCCATGCGAGGCCGAGGGCCGCCGAACCAATGATGCGGACGGCCTGCATCTCGGGCAGCATCGCCTGTACGGTATCGAGCATCATACGCGCCCGGTCGTCGTAATACCCCAGGTCGGCTGTGATCACCGCTGAGGCGAGGTCTGGGGCCCTCGATGCCTGCACCGGTTTGCCGTTGGCACGCACGCCGAAACCCGGTCCGCCCGTGACGCAGACCTCGCGGTTAGGGTCGTAGGTCACTCCCAGCATGGCCTCGCCATCTAGGCACAGTGCGATATTCACGCAGTAGAGCGGAACCCCGGAGACAAAGTTTCTCGTGCCGTCCAAGGGGTCAATCACCCAGACGTATCCATGCTCCCAATTCGTGTCTGGGCGCGACTCCTCGGAAAGGATGGCGTGACCTGGAAACGCCTCCTCGATTCCAGCGATGATGAGCGCCTCAGAAGCGTGATCTGTCTTTGTGACAAGGTTTGTCCGTCCCTTATTCTCAGCCGGTCGTTCTAGCTTCGCTGCATCGAGGATGAGTGCACCGGCCGCTCGCGCGAGCTCCTCAGCTACGTGGAGTGCATCGACCTCACGGGCCGAGATTGGCAGCGAAGGACGCTCCCCGCTCACTCGGTCTCCCGCTTCTGTGCGTTCGTTTATCGAAGGTGTGGACAACGTGATGCGTTCGCTGCCGGATCATAAACCTCGGAGCCGTTCGAAGCCACGCGAGCCCGGAGAAGCGCTGGCGGCATTTTGATCGATGATGATGTTCCGTCCTGCTAGCTGTAATGAAGCTGCGGAGCAGCAACGCGAAAGGTGTGTGTCCGCCTTATGGTCTGACAGTAGCGGTAGGCGTGACCGGCGGTCTCGGCGTCGGTGTGCTAGTCGGTGTGGGTGTCGCGGTCGATGTGGCCGTGGCCACGACCTCGGCTGTCGCGACCGGGGGCGGGAGTGCCGGTGCCGGCGCGGGAGTCGCCTCGCCGCCGTCTCGCACGATGACACGCATCCCTCTACTGCCGAAGAGCCAGAGGAACTGCGCATCAGCGAGCGGGATGCCCACGCATCCGTGGCTGGTCGGATAGCTGCCGTAGACTCCCGCTGGCTGCCAGTAGTTCAGGTGCAGCGCGAACCCGCCCTCGGCAAAATATTGCGTGAAAAGCACACGATGCACGTCGTACTGCTCCGCGACCCCGGTGATCCCCGCGCGTTCCGAGGTCATGCGTTCGTTCTGAATACGCGCAATCACCTGGAACTCACCGAGCGGCGTCTCGAATCCAGTCTTGCCGCTGGTTACCGGAATTTCACGTACGATGCGCGTGTCTTCCATTGCCCACGCCGTCTGTAGGTTCACATCGACGATGACGTACCGGTCTTCCCCGGCGCCGAAGGGCGATTCCCCGTCCGGGAAATATACGAATGCGCGGTAGATGTAGTTACCGTCGTCCAGTCGGTACCACGTCCGTCCCCACGGTTGCTCCACTGGCACCCAATTTTGGTCGCCAATGATCCAGTTCTGTCCCGAGACCTCGCCAACCAGCGTCACTCTTGTCCCTTGGTACAGTTGCCGGACGGGTTGGGTCTCGGATGAGGGGCCCGAGTAGGTTGTTGCCGTCGTGACGATGTACGCCTCGATAGGCGTGAACGGCGACGGCGGTTCGGGAGTCGCTTTCGGAAGGGGAGTCGGTGTCGGCGTTTCCGCCTCTGGCGTTGCGATGGGGGTCGAAGTATCGGTCCTGGGTGCAGGCTGCGCGAGGAGGGACGGCCGTTCTGGTTCCGTCGTCACTGCCGCTGTTGGCGTCGCGGCTGGTTCACGTTGTGAGTCGTCAGCTCCGCTGGCGATCGCGAAGATCGCGAGCAGTCCTACAAGCGCGCCCGCGACGCCGACCGTCGCGTAACGCAGCGGGCGCGGCAAGTTTCTGAATAGCGTATCCACGATTGCGGCGCGCCTTCAGGTCCGAGGGGGAGACTTGTATGCTAGCGGAACGGCTCCCTTCCCGCACGTCCCTCAATGCACTGTCGGTCTGGGGCTCCGATCGGGCGACATGTGCCGTCTGAGCTGTGCCTATCAACGCGCCTCGGTACAAGCCTCCGCGCGCACCCGTTCATTCGATTCCAAGACTGCGCGGAGCAGATGCAGATCCTCGCCGGTGTCGCTGCCAAATTGGACCAGTGCCTGCAGGTCTTTCGGCAGGCACTGGCCACCGAAGCCCCGGTCGTCTGGATGCACCCAGGTATGGCTCCGCCCGATGCGCGGATCGAGGAGCCAGAGCTCCCGCAGCTCGTTGTAGTCGACGCCATTGCGTACGGCGAGGTCGTAGAACTCGTTGCAGAAGGCTACCTTCGTCGCCAGGAATGCATTCTCCATGTACTTGACGAGCTCCGCCGTCCGCACGTCCGTCTGCTGCATCACGATCTCGGAGCTGAAGACGGTTGCATAGAGGTCGTAGACTGGCGTTGTCCAGGCGCGCCGGCCGCCGAGGATGATCCACCGGACGCTGCGCGCGTCCGCGAAGGGATGGTCGGGCGTTTCTCCCGGACCATACTCAGGCTGAAAAACGATGCGTTTGCCGTACTGTTCCGTCAGCCGCTCGGTCGTCCCAGGCGGCACGGTCGAGCGCAGCACGATCGTCGGGCATTCGATCCAACTCACCACGTCCTCGACGATCGACGTGTCGCAGCGCTGCTCCTCGTCTGGCGGCGTCGGTACGCAGACGAATGCGAATTGACAGTGGTTCACCTGTTCTCGCGTGCCAATGCCGAGCGGCTCGTCGAATGGCACCGCGTCTGGAAACAATGTCTTCATGCTCCGGCCCACAGCGCCGAACCCCACGATCGCGACAGACGGGTTCGCCTTCATGTCAGTTACTCCTCTGCTCCACAGCCGATCTTGTCGGAGGTGCAGCCGCGAGGGCCGATGACTGCACGCTGATCCCTAGGCGTTTCGCCAGCAGATGCTCGTCATCGTTTGGATGACGCTTCGATGGCTCTAGCTCTCGCCAGGCGAGCAGCGCCGCGATCGACAGCCCCGCGCTTACCCAAACGATGGTGCGCAACACGGTATCCGTGGTCCATGAGACGTAGTTTGGGAACAGCCTGGCAGAGACCTGGAATAGGTCGGACGGCATATCGAACGGGTCGACCGCCAGTGTAATGTCCCCGCCCTGCGTCGCGCGTACGAGTGCCACCACAATGACCAGCGAGTACGTTCCAAGCGCTGCGGCACCGACGCGTGCAATGACTGGCAGCCGGATCAGTAGCTCCGCCAGGACAAACGCGAACAGGGGAAAGACGGCGACGAGCGTTCGGCCCGGAAACCACCACCCCATCATCGTGACGGCCACGAACGTGGCAATCAGGATTTGCATCGCCACGAGGCTCAATGCGAGTAGTCCGAGTCCACCTCGCTTCAGGAGCAGCGGGAGCGCGGGCAGTACGAGCAAGATAACCGGCGCCCAGCGGCCGACGCCAAATCGCTGGTCGACGAATAGTCCCCAGAGCCGGTATACGCGCTCGTTCAGCGCGAGATGTGATTGCAGCACCTCGGCCGTCGACGCTCCCTCGAATACTGTGTTAACGCTATACGCGGTTAGCGAGTCGTACACCGCGAAGTGGAACCAGATATAGGCCGCCGCCGAGGCTGCGGATAGTGCGACAAATGAGGTGCGGCCTCGCCAGTCGCTTCGCCAGAGGACGTACAGCGCCACAAAGCTGCCGAGCGGCACATATTTCATCCCGAACCACGCGAGGAGCGTCAGCAATGCCGCCAGCACCACCACATGTATCAGGCCTAGTGCCGGCCGCCGCATTATCAGCAGCGATAGTACAAGGAGCATTGCCGCCGGGACTTCTGGGTAGATCTCTGTCGAGTACACAAAGGCGGTTGCGGTTAACGCAACCGTGGCTGTTGCCAGCCAGCTGAGGAGAAGCGCACCTGTCTCAGAGGCGATGAGGAAGAATGCTAGGGCGAAGGTGGCAGCCGTCAGCACCATCATCTGGATCTGCGCGCCGTGCAGTCCGCCAATCGCGAAGCCGGGCAGCAGGAACACAGACAGCGCGGGTTCGTGGGGGCTTAGCAGCCGGCCGTCCTCGGTCGGTATTGACTGCTTCCACAGTCCGTCGGGATGGTCGAAGAACGAGCGATACGACTGCCGCTCGTATTGCCGCGTCAGATCGAGATTCCCGTCCTGGAGGAGGCTCTGCGTAGTTAGCAGATAGAATGGCTCGTCCCCCGTGATCGAGGCACCCCGCGTGGCTCGTAGCCCGATTGAGAATGAGTACAGGACGAGCAGCAGTGCGAACAGCGCTGTAGCCCCCAGTACCAGTGGTTCGCGAGCGAAGCCGGGCAACTGAGCCTTCACGATCAGTCGCCCGGGAAGGCTAGGACTTCGCCCTGTACCGCAATCGTCACGCGTTCGCCCGGTGTAGCCTCGCGCCCGGCGGGCAATCGGATCTTGAGCAGCCGTCCGCTCGGCGCGCGCACTGTCGCCATCTGGTCGTGCCCGTAGTACTCGACCCCCACGACCTCCGAAACTGCTCCGTGGTCTGCAGACAACGAGATCTCTTCCGCGCGGATCATGACGTCGGCTTTGCCTTCGAAGTTTGCCTGTACGCGTAGCTGTCCGAGCTCGCATCGCACGAGCCCATCTGCCACCTCGCCGGGGAGGAAGTTGGCGTCGCCGATGAACTCGGCGACGGCACGGCTCACCGGATGAGTGTATATCTCGGCCGGTGAGCCGGTTTGGACAATGCGCCCCTCCATCATCACCGCGACCCCCTCGGCGAGACTCAGTGCCTCCTCCTGATCGTGCGTGACGAAGATGGCGGTGATGCCGATCGACTGGATCAACTGCTTGACCTCCGAGCGCACGCGTTGCCGGATCGACGGGTCGAGGTTGGAGAACGGCTCGTCCAGCAGTATCAACGTCGGTTCGGCGGCCAGCGCGCGCGCCAGCGCGACGCGCTGCTGCTGGCCGCCCGAGAGTTCGTGCGGCATCCGCTGTCCGAGTTCTTCGAGGCCCACCAGCTCTAGGAGCTCCGCGACCCGCCCTCGGTGGTCCGCACCCCTCGGCAACCCGAACGCGATGTTCTTCATGACGTTCATGTGAGGGAATAGCGCGAAGTCCTGGAACACGACCGCCACTTTGCGCTTTTCTGGGGGGACGAACTGCGAAGGGGAGACGAGCAGTCGTCCATCCAGCTCAATCTCGCCTGTGTCAGACGTCTCGAACCCTCCGATCAACCGCAAGAGCGTGGTCTTGCCGCAGCCGCTTGGACCGAGGAGCGCAAAAATCTGGCCCTGTTCGACCGCGAGGTCCGCGCCGTCTACCGCGCGAGTCTGTCCGAAGCGCTTGCTGATCCCGCGGCAGCTCAGGAACTCATTCGTCATGACAACTGCTCCCGGCGCAGCATTAGCAGCACGGCCACGCCCGACAGGCACAGCAGAATCAGCGAGGGCAGAGCGGCACGGGTGAAGAACGCTTCGCTCGTCGAAGCCCAGATGTCCGTAGCCAGCGTCTCGAACCCGATCGGGCTGAGCAGCAGCGTGATCGGCAGTTCCTTCACCGCCGTCAGGAAGACCAGCAACATGCCGGTAGATAGTCCCGGCAGCATCTGCGGCGCTGTAACCCTCAAGAACGTCCGAACTCTCCCCACGCCAAGGCTTTGGGCTGCCTCCTCGCTATTTGGATTGACCTGGAGCAGCGCATTACGGGTCGCCCCAAGGGCTTCCGGGAGGAAACGCACCGTGTACGCTACGACCAGCAGGCCGAGCGTCTGATAGAAGCGCGTCATATAGTTCGCGGCGAAAAACACAAGCGCCAGCGCGATTGTGATCGCGGGCAGCGCCTGCCCGGTATAGGCTGCTTTCTCGAACAATCCACTCAGCCAGCCTCGATGGCGGACCGATAGCATTGCGATTGGCAGCGCGGCTGCGACAGCGGCGATGGCCGCGATCCCCGATACTTTCGCCGTGTTCACCAATGCGTCGAGCAGGAACCCTGTTTCAGCTCCCGTCCTGAAACCCTCCACAAGCCAATACATCACGACGGCCACTGGGATCCCCACGCCAAAGGCCGCGACAGCTGCGCAGAAAAAGAACGCCGGCCAGCGCCAGCGGCCCAGCGTGAGTTTCCGCGGCGCCCTTCTTGGACCTCGCGCATGATAGCGGGCGCTGCCTCGCGTGACACTTTCAATGGTGACGAACAGCGTGGCGAGCGCGATCAACGGCAGGCCGAGGATCGCGGCGGAACTGCGGTCGAATCGTGTGGTGTACTCGATGTAGATCAGCGGCGTCAGCGTGTCGTACCGCAGCATGGAGACCGCCCCGAACTCGCTCAGAGCGTACAGGGCGACGAGGATCGCGCCCGCGGCGATCGCTGGCCGCAGCTGCGGCAGGCTGACATGCACAAAGGTCTGCCATGCGCCCTTGCCGAGGCTACGCGCGGCCTCCTCGAGGGTGCGGTCTGTCCGGTCGAGCGCGGCGGAGACCTGCAGGTATACGTACGGATAGCTCAGCAGGGTGAGCACTGACCATGCGCCCTTGAACCCATAGATCGAAGGTAGTCGCTCGACGCCCAGTGGCTCCAACAGATCCTGCATCAGTCCGCCGGGCCCTAGCGCGCTGATCACCACGAATCCGCCGACGAAGGATGGGATCGCCAGCGGCAAGGCAAGCAAGACTGTCCAGGTTCTTGCCAGCGGCAGATCCGTCCGGGCCGTGAGCCAGGCCAAAGGCACAGCAAGGACAATGGACGTCCCTGTAACCGTCAGCGTCAGCAGTACCGTCCGGAAGAAAGCGTCGACGGTGCTGGTCTCCGTTAGAGTGTCCCAGATTCCGGATCCCTCGCTTCCGGCCCGGACGACTAGGTACACGGGCGGAAGCAGCACGAGGCCTGTCACGATTGAGGCCAGCGCAAAGGTGACCACGGGCATACGCCGCATCCGTCCTTGGACGTGAGTCAGGATCGCCATCTACGGAAGGATGCCTGTCTGTCGCATGAGTTCCAGTGAGCCCTCGAGGTCTGTCAAGTCGCTGAGGTCGATCTCGGGCGGCTTCATCTGCGACAACGGCGGCAGGCCGGGCTCGCTCTGCACGCCCTCCACGAGCGGATATTCGTGCGTTTGATCTGCGAAGTACTGCTGTGCGCTCTTCGTCAGCATGTAGTCGATGAATTGCTCGGCGGCGGCGCGGTTCTTTGCGGTGTCAAGGACGGCTGCCCCCGAAACGAGGAACAGGCCGCCAATGTCGCCGTTGTCGAAGAAGTAGTTGCGCGCCTTGAATCCCTCGCCCCGCTCCTCGATGAAACGATAGAGATAGTAGTGGTTCAAGAAGGCGACCTTGACCTCGTTGTTAGCTACCGCCTGGATCGCTGCGAGGTTGTTTGGATACGTCTTCGGATTGTTCGCTTTAAGCGCCTGCAGCCAGCTCTTCGCGAAGTCATCTCCCTTCAGGAGCCGCAACGCCGTCACAAACTCCGGGAATCCATCACTTCGAGGCACGATGCCTACCTGCCCGCTCCACGCGCGATCCGTGTAATCGAAGATCGAGGACGGAAGTGTCTTTGGGTCGACCTCGTCCGTGTTGTAGACAATGACGCGCGCCCGGCCGGAGATTCCTGCCCAGAGGCCCTCTGGAGAGCGGAACGCGGCTGGCACCTGATTTAAGATCTCGTTAGGCAACGGCTGTAGCCGGTTGGCTGCCTTGAGCGCACCCAGCGCGCCGATGTCCTGCGTGTAGTAGACGTCCGCTGGGCTGTTCTTCCCCTCCTCGAGGATGCCCAGCGCGAGGTCAGTGCCGTCACCGTACTTCACGCGGATGCGGATGCCGGTGTCCTTCGAGAATTGCTCAAGTAGCGGCTGGACGAGGTTCTGCGATCTCCCAGCATAGATAGTCAGAACCTCCTCGTCACCGCCGCAGGCGGTGGTGAGGAGGCCGAATGCGATCGTCAGGACGACGGACAGTGATATCGCCCGCAGTTTCATGCGCGACTCCGTACTACGTTCAGCCTACTGGGCGGGCGGTGTTGTGACGACGAGCGCGGCCGGGATGCCCAGCGCCTGGATCACCGCCGATTCGTTCAATGCCGAGTAGATGGCGGCGGTTATGCTTGCCGAGAACGCTCCGGTAGCGCTTCGGTTATAGGTGTCCTCAACGGTCTTCGCTGCGCTCGCGGAACCCGAGGCGACTGTGGCTCGGATTGTCTGGGAGAACGCCCACCCCTCGGCAAGGTGGGTCTCCCGGGCTGTTGCCTCGGTGTCACCCTCGAGGGTCTTCGCGTAGCGCAGGCTCGCGAGGTAGAAGATGGAGTTGAGATACCCCTTGATCTCACCGTGCGTTTTGTCGAACGCGGCGAGATCGCCCGCCTGCGCTGCCTTCTGGGCGGCGACGAATGCTGCCTCGATCGGCTGGCGAATCTTCCCTTCGAGCTTGAAGTTGCTTTCCCGGCTCGTGGCGGTCTGGAGCAACGCATGGGGTCGCGCCCCGTTGTTGTCCGGCGCGCCTGCGATTACACCCCAGGCTTCGTCCACCGCATGTGGTGCGCCCGAGTTGTTGTCCAGGTTTTTCTGCTCGATGCGCGTTCGCGCCGCCGATAGCTCCTGTAGCGCCTTGCCGTACATCAGCATCTGGATGCCCTTGTCGACGATCTGCCGTCGCGAGTCGTCAGAGAGGCCTTGTCCGCGTCCGGTGCCATTCAACCCATCACGGATCATCGCATCGATGAAGTTCGGCCGGCCGTAAACGCTCGCGCCGTTCGCGAACATCTGCTGCACGTCATCGTTGGGGATGCTCGCCAGCGATCGCACTGTACCGTCCGCACGCGTCTGGTTCTTCCCCTCCTGGTAGATCGCCGTGGCTTGTGCCCAGTCGACCGGCTGCCCTTGGCTCGCCGGCGCCATCACCGCGCGGATATCACGCAGGTCGAGGCCGACCGCGAAGTATGCATCGACGTTGCTGGCGGTGGCATACTCCGCCCCGCTCGGGGACGCGGCTGGTAAACTGCTCACTGGCCCGCTCACGCTGACCGACCCGCTGCTCCCCGAAGCGGAGCCCGAGTCCTCGATTACGTCGACGCGCGGACGGTCTTCGCCGTCCCCACATCCGGCAAGCACCAACGCCGCCATCACGGCGGAGATCACGAGGAGTCGCCGCGGGCTGGTGGCAATCGTCATCGTGGTTCCTTCCTGCAACTGCGAGTTTTCTGGTCCGTAGCGTCCGTTACCCACCGAGCATTTCACGCGCGATCCCCGCTGGCACCCGCCAGAGGTACTGCGCTTTGATGAATGAACGGCCGTGCTCCCGGCGCTGATAGCGCACGGGTACCTCCGTCATGCGCATCCCTTTGTGCAGCAGGTCCAGCGTCAGGACCTGCGCGTAGTTGTAGTCGTGGACGATCTCCGCCACGTCGAGCGCGCGTCGCGAGAATGCCCGATAGCCCGTCTGCCCGTCCGAAATCCAGCGCCCGCAGAGTGCCGATAGCAGCACGCTGAATGCCCGGTTCGCGACCCGGCGCGATAGCGTCATGCCCTCGACGGTCCCCTTGAAGCGGGATCCGAGGACATAGTCGGCGCGTCCTTCGCGGATCGGCGCCAGCAGCAGCTCGGCGTCACGCGGGTCGTATTCGCCGTCAGCGTCGAGGTACACAGCAGCGGTCACGTCGAGGTCGCGCGCCGCAGCCAGTCCGGTCCGCAGCGCGGCGCCCAGCCCCAGATTGCGGTCGTGCCGGATCACTATTGCTCCGTACGCCGCAGCGACCTCGGCCGTGCCATCGGCCGAGCCGTCGTCGACGACCACAACGGCGTGCGCGACAGGAATCTGGGACAGCGTCGCGAGGACGCGAGGGAGGTTCTTCTCTTCGTTGTGCGCCGGAATGACGAACGCCACGCGCTCGTCTCCTGCACGCGGTCGGTGTGGCACGAGCGTGCGGCCGATCGACTCGACAGGCGAAAGGACACCCAGTAGCCGGCACAGCGTAGGTGCGATATCCGTAATGAAGCGTGGCTCCGCGATCGACAGGCCGGGCTTCACTCCCGTCCCCCAGAGCAGGCACGGGATGATCACCTCGGACGGGCTCATGTGGCCGTGCCCGCCGATGCCGATTCCCTGACCGTGGTCGGCCGTAATCAGTAGCGTCGCGTTGTCGAGGTAGCCGTTTGTCTCGCACCAGCCCACGAATTCCTCGATGATGCGGTCGGTCGCCTCGATCTTGTGCAGGTACTCGTCGTGGTAACTGCCGCGCGAATGTCCGGTCTGGTCCACGCTCAGCAGCTGTAGTACAAGCAGCTCCGGATCTTCGTCGCCCAGCACCTGCTTGGCCTGATTCACCAGCGCGAAGTCGATCTCGTCGTTGTCCATGACGGCCGTCACGGTCCGCACGTCCTTCTCGCCGAATGCATCGACAAGGTGTGCGATACCGACCAACTTCGCGCTCATCCCTTCTCGGCGGAGCACATCGAACACGGATTCGCACTTCACACCCAGGCTCGGCACGAAATTGCTATGCATGCCGTGTGTCTTTGGCGCGGCGCCCGTCAGCATCGAGCTGAAGCACGTCACCGTCCGCGCCGGGTAGACCGTGCTGACGTGGGTGAACTCGGTCCCCTCGGTACGCAACTGGTCGATGAATGGCGTGTGGGCCTCGTGCAGTCGGTCCGCCCGGCAGCCATCGATGACGATCACGATTACGCGCTGGCTCTTTCGTACGGGAGCAACCTCGTCGCGGCACAGCCCCGGCTGTGGCAGCGCGGGCACCCAGGTGAAGAACCATTGGTGCAACAGCAGCGCGGCAATGCCGAGGCATAGTGCGAAGAGTTCGATGCTCACGACCGGCTGCCAAAAAAAGCCGTCCACGAGGTACTGGAAGGCAAACACGAGCAGTAGGACCTTTGGCACTTGCTCAAGGAAATTACCGCTCGTCGGGTCCGGATTCTCGAGAACGAGCCGCCAGAACCGCAAGAAATTGGTCCACGGAGTCCCGATGCGCAGATGGTAGTAGACCGTCCCCCAAAGACCGACGGTGAAGGACAGGTATGCCCCCAGTACGACCAGCACTGCTCCCACCTCGAACGCACGGAACAGCAAGAGGAAGGCCAACAGCGCAACCCACAACGCGCCGCGCAGCCGCAGCGGAAAGTCGAAACGCCAGAAGACGAGGAACAGAGGCGCGAGCGCCAGCAGAGCGAGGTGTGCACGTTGCCAGTACTCGCCGTCGGTCAACTGCGGGAGACTGAGCAGCGCCAGGATCCCGAGTGTAAATACCGGGGTGAACGGCTTGCCCTCATTGATCACGTTCCATAACCGCGCCGCCACGATTTCGAAGCGCGACGCGTGACGTGTCTCTCGTGTGGTGTTGTCCTTTGCGAAGCGCAGCGTCTCCCAGAGTGCAAACCCGAGCCCTACCGTCAGGGAGTAGGCGAACTTGAAGCCGTGCGTCACCACGGCCAGAGCGAGTGCATGTTCGGCGGGTACCCCTTCGAACACGAGGACACTTGTCATGCTCGCTTCATAGATGCCGAGTCCACCGGGTGTGACGTGCACGATCTGGAACAGGATCGCGAATGCGGTCGCGCCCACTGCTGCCTGTATCGAGAGGTCGATCTCCAGCAGCTGCGCGGCGCCGACCAGCACCGCGCTTTCGAGGACCCAACTGACCGCGACCAGTGGCGCGGCCGCCGCGATACGTCGGAGGCTCATCGCTCGCAGTGACGCGCGTATGGCATCGAGGCGGGCGCGTATCCGTCTGGGGACGGGCAGTGCCAGCCCCTGCCGCAACGCGACAAGGGCGACGCTGACGAGGATCAATGAGGCTACCGCCGCATAGAATGCCGCGCTGAGCTCGCGAGACGAGCCTAGCGTCGGGATAGCGATGAGCGCGATCGCGGCCAGCGCCGCAAAATCCATGAGCCGCGCGACTATCGTCGTGGTTGCGGCCTCCGTCAATGGGATGCCGTGCCGCGCCGCGAGCACAGGCCGGGACACCTCGCCGGCCCTGAATGGGAGGACGTGGTTGAGGAGCAGGCTCACCTGCAGGATCGAGAACAGCGTGCCCAGTCCGGCGGGCGTCGACAGCAGTCCTCGCCACGCCAGCGCCCGTACCCAGAACGCCGCCGTGTAGGCGATTGCGACGAGCACCACAACGCCCGGTCCCGCAGTCGCGTTCTCGAACGCCACTCGGATCTGCCCAAGGTCGAGGAATCGGGTTAGCACTGCCACTGTGAGCAGCGTGCCCAGCACGCCGAGGCCGATCCGCCCGGCGGACCACGACACCCCTGGCGAAGTGCGCTTCAACGGGTGCACCCCCGGGTGGGCCGATGGACTACTCATCGCTGACCTGGCCCGCGTCTAGCAACGGCTCGTCCTCCGTGTGCCGCCTCACTCGGCAGCGGGTGAAGTGAGAAAGTGCAGCAGGCACGCTGCTGCATCGAAGACGTGACACCATTGACTTTGAATTAGGTGTAGCTTATATGCAATGCAGTTGTGCACGAATGTTCGGGCATAGGACGAGAGTTACGAGATTTGCGTAGCCATTCCTATGCGAATGGATCGATCCCTGTCGACGCCGTCTTCGGTGCCGCGCTCCCGATAGTCGCGTGCCTTGTCTGCGCCTGCCAAGGGTCGAATGTCACACCGGCATCTTGCGCGGCCGTTGCTTACTTAGTGCACCTCAGCCACCACGTTCTCAGCCAGACGCGCCGCAAGGACACGCAGACCTGCGTGCTCAGGCGCCGCCAGTTGTGGGTCGGCGTCGAGGATGCGCTCTGCCTCGCGACGCGTCGCGCCGATGAGCTGCGCATCGAGGAGGGAGGCGACGTGCAGCGACGGCAGTCCTGACTGCCGCGTCCCGAACGTGTCGCCCGGTCCCCTTAGTTCGAGGTCCGCCTGCGCTAGCGCGAACCCGTCGCGCGTCCGCGCCACTAGCGACAGCCGCTCCTCCGCCTCGGGCGTGGGATCGTCCGCCAGCAGATAGCACGCTGAGGGGTGCTTCCCTCGCCCGACGCGCCCGCGAAACTGGTGCAGTTGCGCCAGCCCGAAGCGGTCTGCCCCCTCGATCACCATCACCGTTGCGTTGGGCACATCGATGCCGACCTCCACCACGGCGGTCGATACGAGGATGGCGGCTTCATTCGCGGCGAAGCGCTGCATGACGCCGTCCTTGTCGCGCGCGGGCATGCGTCCGTGCAGCAGCGCGATCCGGTGCGCGAGGTCGGGGAACTCCTCCTGTGTCAGCCGCTCGTACTCCTCGGTCGCGGCACGAGAGGCGACGGCATCGGACCCCTCGACCAGCGGGCAGATCACGAACGCTTGCCGACCGGCTTCGATCTCGTGCCGGACGTGCGTGAATGCCTCACGGCGGCGGGCGGGCGGCAGCCAGTGCGTCTCGATGGGAGTCCGCCCCGGCGGCATCTCGTCGATGACCGACAGGTCGAGGTCGCCGTACACGGTCAGCGCCAGCGAGCGCGGGATCGGCGTCGCGGTCATCACCAGCAGGTGCGGGCTGCCGCCCTTCTCGCGCAGCGCCGACCGCTGCATCACCCCGAACCGGTGCTGCTCGTCCACGACCGATAGTCCGAGGTTCTGGAACTCCACCCCGCCCTGGATCAGTGCATGTGTGCCCACGATGATGTCGGCACCGCCATAGGCGATGGCATTGAGGGCGTCCCGGCGTTCCTTGGAGCGCGTCGATCCGGTCAGCAGCACCACCCGCAGCGGCCGCGGCAAGAACGGCAGCGTGACGAGGCCGTTCAACGGCGGCTCGGGTTCGCCTGAAAGCAGCAGGCAGATCGTGCGGAAGTGTTGCTCGGCCAGCACCTCGGTTGGCGCCATCATCGTCGCCTGATAGCCGGAGGCCACCGCGCCCAGCATCGCCGCGAGGGCGACCACCGTCTTTCCGGAACCCACATCGCCCTCGAGCAGGCGCGCCATCGGCACTGACCGCGCGATATCACCGAGGACGTCGCCGAGCGCCCGGTGCTGCGCCGCCGTGAGGGCATAGGGCAGCGTCGCGAGGAACGCCTCGGCAGCGGCGCGGGCTTCGATGACAGGGGCATCGCCCTGGGCCTGCCACGCCCGCTTGCGCCCCACGACGCCGAGCTGGATCGCGAGCAGCTCATCGAACGCCAAGCGGCGGCGCGCCGCATCAAGCTGCTCCTGGCTGTCCGGGTAGTGGGCCTGACGAGTCGCCTCGACGATGTCCGGCAGGCCGTGCCGTCCCCGCATCGAGGGCGGAAGCGGATCTTCGAGCCGGTCCGCAAACCGCTCGACCAGCGTCGCGATGGCGGAGCGCAGCGTCCGCTGAGGCACCCCCTCGGTCAGGTGGTACACCGGCACGCGCCGGCCTGTGTGCTGTCCATCGCCGATGCGCTCGTAGTCCGGGTTGTTGAACGACGGCCGCCCTCGGAACGCGCCGACCGTGCCTGACACCGCGATCTCCATGCCCTGTCGTAGTTGGCGCGCGATGAACGGCTGATTGAACCACACGATCTGCACGCGCGCACCGGCCTCGTCTGACAGGAACGCCTCGGTGCTACGCATGCGGCCACCGCGCCCCATACGCACCTCCTGCACCCGGTCGAGCGTGCCGCGCACGGTCTGCACCGTGCCCACCCGCAGTTGCGACACAGGCACAGTGTTCGAGAAGTCGAGGTGGCGGTACGGGTAGTAGCGGAGCGCGTCGCCTACGGTCTTGATGCCGAGCTTCTCGATGCGTTCGAACGTGGCCGGCCCGAGGCGGAGCCCCGACTGTCGAATCGCCAGTTCGAGGGCGACCGCACCCTCGGGCAACGGCACCCGGTCTCCACTCCGCTGTCCCGTGCCTCCGTCTCCCTCTCGCGCCGAGGAGAGGGGGACGGGGGGTGAGGGCTGAGCCGCTCGCCTCGATGCCGCGCCCCGGGCTGGCCACCGCCCCGAGGCCTTGCGGGCGGGCTTCACCGGAGCGTTCGTGACGCGCTCATGGACGACCGTCGCGATCGCGCGGCGCACCCACCTGTGCCGCTCCTCGGGCGCCAGCGAGCGATACCCCTCGACCGGCAGGGCGTGCACCATCCGCAGCAAGGGCGACCCCAGGGGCTGACCCTGCGCCTGGCGCACGAGCAGCTCGTCGAGCCCGCCCTCGACCGCATCGTTGCGGCAGCCGGCCTCGAGCTCTCGCTCCAGTACGGACTGCAGCCGTTCGAGGCCGGCCATCAGGCTCCTGAAACAGAGAGGGGGGAAGGCACCTCGGCGGTCAGGACGCCGACCGCGAGCAAGCCGGGTCCGCAGTGGACGCCGAGGACTGGGGTCACGCGGCCGACGGTGATCGGCACCTCCGGCGCGAGTCCGTGCAGGCGCTCGACGATCCGTCCCAGATCGTCCGGCGTGGTGGCATGGACGGCGATCAGTTCTTCGATTGGCCGCAGCTCCGCGGCACGGCGGAGCATCTCCTCGATGGCCCGCTGCTTGGTCCGTGCGCGCCCAACCGGCGTCACTTCGCCGTCCCGCAATGCCAGGATCGGCTTCAGCTGCAACAGCGACCCGACGATCTCCCGCGCCCGGCCGATGCGCCCGCCGCGCCGCAGGTACTCGAGTGTGTCGACCATGAAGAACGTATGCATCCGGCGGAAGAAGCTCTCCGCCGCCGCGCGAGCCTCGTCCAGCGTCTTCCCGGCCGCGGCCGTTTCCGCCGCCCGCACGACGCCCATGCCGAGCGCCAGCGTCGTCATCCGCGAGTCGACGCAGACCACGCTCACACCATCGAGGCCTTCCGCGCCCTGCCGCGCCGCTTCGATGGTCTTGCTCAGCTTCCCCGATATATGGATCGAGAGGATCTCGGTGGCGCCCTCGTCGCGCAGCCGTCCGTACGCCGCGCGGAACGCTCCCGGCGACGGTTGCGAGGTCGTCGGCAGTTTTGACTCGCGGACGAGCCGCTTGAAGAACCTGTCCGCTGTGATGTCGACGCCGTCCTGAAATGCCTCGTCGCCGAACATCAGGACCAGGGGGACGACGGTGATGTTGTGCCGCGCGGCCAGGTCCGGCGGCAGGTCCGCCGTCGAGTCAGTAACGATGCGAATAGCCACGGCGCGAGTCTACTCGACCCCCACGATGTATGGGTAGCTCGGCTGTCCGCCGGCGACGGTCTCAACCGCCAGGTCCGGGTATGCGGCCTGGATGAGCTCCCGCACGCGCCCCCCGGACCCGGGTGGAGCGTCCGCGCCGAGGTACACGGTGATCATTTCCGAGGCCGTATCGACTGCCCTCGTCAGTGCGGCCAGCAGCGCGTCTTCGATCGTCTCCCCCTTCGCCACGAGCGACCCATCGAACAGGGCGATCGGTTGTCCGGACGTGACCGCAAGGCCATCGATTTCCGCGTCTCGCGCCGCCCACGTCACCTCGATGCAACGCACGCCCTCGATCGCCGCGCGCATCGCGTGTCCGATCTCCATGAGGCCGTCTCCTGGCAGGTAGGCGACCGCGGCGCTCATCCCAGCGGCCAGCGACCATGACGGGATGACCGAGATGAAGCCGGGCGCCTGGGCAGCTGCCTGCTCGGCGGCCATGATGGTGTCCTTGTCGTTCGGGAGCAGGAACACGTGCCGTGAGGCGGCCCGCCGCGCCGCCTCGAGGAATGTGCCGGCGCTCGGCTTCTCCGAGCCAGCGGTGAGGAGTGGCACAGCGCCCAGTTCGCGGAAGGCCGCGGCGATCCCAGTGCCTCGCGCCATCGCGACGAGGGCCACCGCCGGCAACGGCGTTTCCGCCTGGGCGGCGAGCTCGTGCCCGGCCACCCATTGCTCATGCTGGACCCGCATGTTGTCGATCTTGATATTCAGTAGTCCTCCGGCCGCGACACCGGCGGAAAGCGCCGGACCCGGGTCGGCGATATGCACATGCACGTGCAGCGCCTGCTCGTCCCCCACCACGAGGACGGATTCGCCTCCGGCGGCCTCCAGCGCGCGCAACAGCGCGTCCCGGTCGAGTGCCGTCCCCGCGCCGCCTTCGACCACGTACTCCGTGCAGTAGCCATGCCCCTCGTGCTCAACCGCCGACAGTTCGACGGCGCCCGCCGGCATTGGCGGCGCGTCCGGCAATGTTTCGCCGAGGTAGCCCATCCGGACGCCCGCGAGCAGCACCGCGATGCCGAGGCCGCCCGCATCGACGACTCCCGCCTGCCGGAGCAGCGGCAACAGTTCCGGCGTCCGCTCGACGCTGCGTTCGGCGGCTGCCTGCGCCGCCAGCAGCAGCGTCGCGATTGAGGCACCGGCCTGTTCGTCGGCCGCGGAGCTTGCCTCGGCGGCATCGCGCATGACGGTGAGCATCGTCCCCTCCACCGGGTTGCTTATCGTCTCGTACGCCGCTCTGGCCGCGCCCTCAAGCGCGCGGCACAGGCCGTGCCGGTCGGCAGCCTCGGCCCGCGCGAGGGCAGCGGCGAAGCCCCGCAGCATCTGCGAGAGGATGACCCCGCTGTTGCCCCTGGCGCCGAGCAGCGCGCCGCGCGCGACCGCCTGCAGATATGCGCCCGCAGAGGTCGCGCTGGCTGGCTCGGCGGCCGCGAGGGCGGCATGCAGGGTGAGCAGCATGTTGGTGCCGGTATCGCCGTCGGGCACTGGATATACGTTGATCGCATTGATGGCATCGCGATTCCGCGCGAGCCATCGCTCGGCCGTGTCTAAGGCCTGATGGAGGTGTGCTGTGGTGAGGAGCTCAGAAGTGATCGTGCTCATTGCCCTCTGTTCGAATCCCATAGACGCAGCGCCGCCGCCGATGCTAGGCTGATTGGGCACTTTACCGCAGTTGAGTCGCTGAAATCGCTCAGATTGACGGAGATACGCCGCTATGCCTTCTGGCGCATGTGACCTTTGCCACAAGACTGTGGCTTTCGGCCGGAACATCCGGCACAAGCACTCCGGACGCTGGGAGCGAAAGGCTCCTCGCACGAACCGCCAGTTCCGCCCGAACGTCCAATCGAGGCGTATGCTCCTCGCCGACGGTCGCCGCCAACGCATGAACGTCTGCACGCGCTGCCTGCGCACGCAGATGAAGCATGCGATGGCCTGACCGCGAACCCGGTTCTCGCCAAGAAACGCCCCGCACTCGCGGGGCGTTTGCATGTGTGTGAACGCCCGGGATCCGCACCTGACGAGTCTTGGGATGCCCTTGTCTGGTGATTACGCCGCTTAACAGGCAAGTAACTTCAAGCCTGACGCATTGCTAATCTGATGCTGGTATGTCCGAGGCGCCAGCCACTTATGGAATGAAGCATCCGCGCCCCCCAGTGTCGGATCGGCATGGGTAGGTAGACAGTCGTTTGGAAAAAGGAACCTGCGGGCGGAGTTACGAGGCATTGGTCATCTCACAACTCCGCCCGCAGGCCGCCTGCGGACAATCCCAGCCGGGAACTGCTACGTGCCTGTGAACTGGGGCTTGCGCTTCTCCTGGAAGGCCTTCACGGCCTCCGCGTGGTCGTTCTTGCTCATGGAGATCTCTTCCAGCGCCAGCGACAGCGGGAAGACCATGTTCGAGACGAACTTCATGTACTTGTTGATCGGTACCTTGGAGACCGATATCGCGTAAAGCGGTCCGCTGGCGAGTTGATCAGCGATGCCGAGCGCGCGGTCCATGAGCTCGTTGTCTTCCGTGATGAAGGTAACAAGGCCGAGGCGGTACGCCTCCTCGGCTGGAATGTGCTCGCCGGTCATGAGGTAGTACTTGGCCCGAGCGGGATTGATGAGCAGCGGCCACAGGACCTGCCCGCCGTCGCCGGCGCTCAGACCCATCGCGACGTGGGTGTCGCCGATCTTTGCGCTCTTCGCCATGACAGTGACATCGGCGAGCAAGGCGATAGTGGCGCCCAACCCCAGCGCATAGCCATTGATGGCGCTGATGATCGGCTTCTCGCAGTCGAGCATATTGTCGACCACCATTCGCGGCTCCAGCATCTTGTTCATATACACCGGGCCTTTTCGCTGCGGGTCGGGACTGAAGTCTCCGCCAGCGCAGAATGCACGGCCCGCGCCCGTGATGACAAGCGCCTTCACGTCGGGGTCGGCGTTCACATCGTGCGGAAGCGTCGTGAGTTCGTAGTGCATCGAACCGCCCACGGCATTTAGCCGTTCCGGCCGGTTCAGTGTCGCGATGGCGACACCGTTGTCCCGCTTCTCGATCAAGATCGACTGATAGTTCTCCTGGGACAGCATCTCGATTCCTTTCCACTACCGGGAGATCCCGGCCAACAAGATATGTGTGCCAGCGCGGATATACGCCACTGGCGCAATTGCACTCATGATACTATATGTACTATGTATTACCGCAAGAACGCGGGCGTACTGCGGGATGGGGGGTTGACTCATGTTCGATGAAGGGATTGGTCGCTTTGATAGCCGCTTCGGCCGTCGCTCGATGCTGCGGGGAGCGGCACTGAGCATCTCGGGTCTCGCGGCCGCCGCGCTGATTGGGTGCGGCGACGATGATGAAGATGCGCAGCAGCCAGATGCCGCCAGTACCGCGGTGGCGACGGCTACGACTGCTGCCAAGACGAGCGAGGACTCCAAGTACCCACTGAACTTCCCGGAGCCAGCAGGCAAGACGCCGAAGGCAGGCGGTGCGCTGGTGCAGGCGGTGAGCTGGGATGTCGGCCCGATCGACCCGACGGTCTCGGCAGCGGGCGGCTCAATTGGGCCGGCGCGGTCCGTCTACAATCGGCTCATTGGCTTTGTTGCGGGCCCGCAAGCGGACGCATTCGCGTTGAAATTGCGTCCGGAGCTGGCGGATCGCTGGGAGTCCGCGCCGGATGGGCTAACACATACGTTCAAGCTCCATCCCGGCGTGAAGTGGCAGAACGTGGCACCGGTCAGCGGGCGTGACTTCAAGGCAGCCGATGTGAAGTTTGCATTCGATCGCTACGCTGCGGGCGGTGCGCAGAAGCAGTACTTCTGGAACGTCAAGGAAGTCAGCGCTCCGGACGACCTGACTGTGGTCATCAAACTGAACGGGCCGCAGCCGGACTTCCTAATCCCTCTCGGTAGCCGGTATCTCACCATCCATCCGCGCGAGATTGTGGATGACGGCTCGATCGGCCGGACCGCGATCGGGACGGGGCCGATGATCCTCAAGGAGGCAAAGGCTGGTACACGGGTGTTCCTGGAGAAGAACCCTGACTACTGGGAGCGCAAGGTGATGGTCGACAGCCTGGAGCATCGGGTCATCCCGAGCGCCGCTTCACGCCTCGCGGCGTTCCGAGCCGGACAGGTCGAGCATGGGATCAGCACCGTCGCAAGTGAGAAGGAACTGGAAGCGTTGCTGGGTACGAACGCGAACACGCAAGTGACGCTCACGCCTGTGCTCAACACATATTTCGCCTGGGCGTTCAACCTGACGAATCCAAAGTATCAGGATGAGCGGGTGCGACGCGCACTCTCGCTCGGCATCGACCGCGCGACGATGACGACAGTAGCGCTCGGCAAGCTCGGACTCGCTGTGCCGTCGATCCCGTGGATTTACCTGTATGACAAGGCGCCGACCGCGGAGTCGGGCGCGCTCGGTAAGTGGTGGCGGTACGCCCCGGCCGAGGCGAAGCAGCTGCTTTCAGCGGCGGGCGTGAGCGACCTCTCGCTCGACCTGACCTACACGGAGGCTTATGGCCCGGCGCAGGTCCAGTTGAGCGAGATTTTCACGGATCAGTTGCGTTCCGTGGGGGTGAAGGTCAACCTGCAGAGCGCCGACTATACGTCATACAACGGGCAATGGACGCAGGTGAACTATCCAGACATGCTGGATGGCTGGGGCGCAAATGGCTTCGATGCCGACAATTTCTTCTGGAACTATCACCACTCGAAGGCACCGGGCAATCGCTACTACATCAAAGACGTGGAGATCGATCAGTGGGCCGAGGCGCAGCGCCGCGAATTGAATCCAGCCGCGCGGAAAGAACTGCATCAGCGCATCTGGAACAAGGTACTGGATCAGGTGTACCGCATCGATAAGCCGTATCCAGCAGGATTCGACGTGATGCAGCCGTGGTTGCGGAACATCCGTTTCACGGGCGCTAACCTCGCAAACTACAGCTTTACAGAGATCGGGGCACAGATTCAGTACGCCTGGCTCGATAAGTAGCCCCGGCGAGCAGCGTGCTCATCGGCCAGGGGGCAGATACATGTCGTCGGCCGATGAGCATAGAGGGATGTACGTGTCGCCCAGTTCCGACCGTCTTATTTCCCGTAACACGGTCTTCATCTAACCGTATCCTGCCTGAAAAATAGCGTTCTCAGTAAAGTAACGAGGCCGCTCTAACCTTGCCAGTACGGGCACGGTTCATTGAGGGCGGCTGCATGAACAAGATCGAGGGGATCAAGGCGGCGCAGGACGGTCTCGACGTTGAAGCAAGCATCGAGCAGTATGCGCGGGAAGGCTGGGAGTCGATTCCGGAGGATGACCGTGACGCCCGCCTGAAGTGGTGGGGCATCTTCTATCGGAAGCAGACGCCTGGCTATTTCATGATGCGTATCCGTATTCCGAACGGCATCGCGTCATCGGAGCAGGTGCGCGAGATCGGCGCAATCGCTCGGGAATGCGGGCGTGACGTGGTCGATATCACCACGCGCCAGCAGATCCAACTGCGCTGGATCCGTATTGAGGATGTGCCGGCGATCATCGAGCGGCTGCGGGCGGTTGGCCTCGTGACGCTGCAGACCGGAATGGATAACCTGCGGAACGTCATCGGCTGCCCGGTCGCCGGGCTCACCCCGAACGAACTCTTCGACGCTTCCCCTGTCGCCCGAGAGTTCTCTGACCTCTTTGTCGGCAACCGGGCGTTCACGAACTTGCCGCGCAAGATGAACGTGACCATCACTGGATGCCTTGATAACTGCGCGCATGCTGAGACGCAGGACATTGGGCTGGTGCCTGCCCGCCGCATCGTCCGCGGCATTGCTGTCGACGGCTTCAACGTCATGGTGGGCGGCAAGATGGGATCGGGAGGTTACACCGTTGCGACGCCGCTCGACGTGTTCGTACGGCCGTCCGAGGCGGCAGCGGTCGCGGGCGAGATCGCACTGATCTTCCGCGATCATGGTTCGCGCAAAGCGAGAAGTCGTGCGCGGCTGGCGTTCTTGATCGAAGACTGGGGCATCTCGCAGTTCCGGGCGGAGCTCGAACGAAGACTGCGGCGTAGTTTGGACACTGCTGGCGAGGATGCACGCAGCGAACGGCATACCGATCACATTGGCGTGTGGCGACAGCGGGGCGAGAACATCAACTACGTCGGGCTGCTCGTCCCCGTTGGGAGGGCCCGGGGCAGTCAAATGGAGGATCTGGCTCGCCTTGCCGACCGGTATGGCAATGGCGAGGTACGGTTGACCATCGGCCAGAACGCGATCCTCCCCGGCGTGCACGATGACCAACTCACGGACCTCCTGGCGGAGCCGTTGCTTCGGGTGTGGCGAGCCGATCCGAGCGAGGTAGCGCGTGGCACCGTGAGCTGCACCGGTAAGGACTTCTGCTCGCTGGCGTTGATTGAGACCAAGGACTACGCGCTCGACCTCGTCCAAGTGTTGGAGAAGCGCGTCCGGGGTAATAACGCGCCGGTCTCGATTCACTGGTCGGGCTGTCCGGCCAGCTGCGGCAACCACCAGGTCGCCGACATTGGGCTGCAGGGCAAGCGTGCGAGGGTGGACGGAGAAGTCATCGATGCGGTTGACGTCTTCCTCGGGGGCTCGTCCGGACCGAACGCCGTCCCTGGTGTGAAGGTCATGGAAAACGTGCCCTGCGAGGAATTGCCGCAGATCGCGGAATTCCTCGTGCGGTACGGGGACTTCAAGCAGCTTCGAGAACAGCGGCTTCCGGCGGCTACGGGCGTGGCGGACGAGGCACCGTTCTCGGTCGTACAGATCGCATAGCATCTGCGTCGATGACTGTGCCGCTGTGGGCCTGTCAGGCGGGCCTGTCAGGCCGAAGTTCACACGGCTGAGGGGACACGATGGCCCCCTAGCCGTTCTCTCCGAAACCCCTTGCTCGGAGTGCGACGTCGTCAGCGGTTCTTGAACAACGGCTTTCGCTTTTCCGCAAAGGCAAGTGGGCCCTCGACTGAGTCCTCCATGCCGCGCAAGTTGTACTCAAGTGCCTGACTGAACGCCGATATTTCCATCTGGGTCATCGTGTGGCCGCGGTAGATCAACTCCTTGAGGTTTCGCACGGCTCGAGGCGCTAGGCTGAGCATCCTCGTCGCCCACTCCATCGCCTCGTCCATGAGCTGCTCTTTCGGCACGACGCGGTTTACCCAGCCCATTTCGTACGCGCGTTGGGCGGTGATGCGCTTGTCACCCCACAGCGTGATCTCCAGTGCGTGGGCGAGTGTCACCTGGCGTGTAAGGAAGCCTGCGAATCCCGCAGCCTGGTTCCAGCGCACTTCGGCGATTCCCATTTCGGCATGCTCGGCGGCAATGCGGATGTCGCACTGTTGCGCCAGGCTCCA
Source organism: uncultured Dehalococcoidaceae bacterium (assembly GCA_964349785.1). Classification (GTDB taxonomy): domain Bacteria; phylum Chloroflexota; class Dehalococcoidia; order UBA2979; family UBA2979; genus JAIBBD01. Next base: position 24,105 of record CAYGHU010000004.1, read on the forward strand.
ACCGCCAGCGACCGCGTATCCATTGATCGCGGCGATGGTCGGCTTCCAGATGCCTTCCACCTCCGGGATCGGGAGCATCCGGACGCGGCCCTTGTACGGCGCATCCCCGCCCTGCTGCTCGAGTTCTGCGCGCTCCTTCAGGTCCTGGCCTGAGCAGAAGGCACGGTCACCGGCACCCGTCCAGATCGCGACCCAGCATTCATCGTCGTCGCGGAACCGCTGCCACGCGTTGCCCATCTCCGCGATCAGCTCACGGTTCATCGAGTTCATCGAATCTGGACGGTTGATTGTGATCACTGCGATACGGCCGTTCTCTTTGGTCTCGTACAGCAGTACCGGCTGGCCTGACGTCATTCAATTCTCCTTTCGAGTCAGCGCGCGGAGTATAGCAACTGTAGTGACTCGAAAGTGTGCCGGGCGATAGGGTATTCAAGGCCATGTGATGGAATCAGGATGCCGCAATGGGCGTTCTGATGGCTCGTGAGAAACCGTAACGGCTCGTCCGCAGGGCGTGCCAGCGGCGACTCAGACTGGTTCGGCGAGGAAGACCGGGATCACTCGGGCGGTCTTCTGCTGATACTCCTCGTAGGACGGGTAGGTGGCTACGGCGATCTTCCACAGGCGCGTTCGTTCTTTGCCCTGTACCTCGCGTGCGCGCATTTGATGGACGGCCGTTTTGTCGCGGATCTCGACGTCCGCATCGGCCCGCAGGTTGTGGATCCAGAGGGGATGTTCGGCCGCGCCGCCCCGGGAACCGACCAGCACATACTTGTCGCCGTCGATAACCCGCATCAACGGTGTCTTGCGGATCGCTCGGGTCTTGCGGCCATGATGAGTTACGATGATCACGGGAAGTCCCCGCATATCCGCGCCTTCGGCCCCGTCCGTGCCCTCATACAGCTCTACCTGCTTGCGCACCCATTCTGTCGAGCTTGGAATGTAGTCCAACTATCTTCTCCGTAGCCTACTTCGCGATTGTGCGAATCATGTTGTCCGCTTTCTACCATACGCAGTGCTCGTTAGGCGCGTGCGGCCCGCAATGGCCTTGCAGCGCGGCCCTTGCTGTCCCCGCTTGCCGACCGGACAGGCAAGGCGCGGGAGTGCGTTTGAGAGCGCATCACGAGTCGATCTGTGGGCTCTCCCCGTTTCGCTTACGCGATTACCTGCGCTTCACGTAGCCGCGCGATCTCCTCGTCGGCGATGCCGTGCTGGCGCAAGATCTCGTCGGTGTGCCGGCCGAGCGGGGGCGAAGGAAGGGTGGAACCCGTTGGCGTTTCGGACATGAAGACGATCGGCCCAACCATGCGCTCCAGTCCAGTGAGTTCGTGGTCGATGTCGAGCATGTACCCCATCGCTTCGACCTGTGAGTCGTCGGCCATGTCCTCCGGGAAATTCACTTTGGAGATGGGCGCGCCCTCTTGGCCGAAGCGGTCCACCCACTCGTCCATTGTTTTCGTAAGCATGATCGATCGGACGCGCGCGAGCATGACGTCGACCAGTTTGCGGCTTTCCGGGTCCATCGAGTTGAACTCGGGGTCAGCCGTCGGGTCGTCATGCTCGATGCCGAGCGCCCGGCGCATCTGGTCACGGTTCGCGGGCGTAAGTGCGCCCAGGATGACGCCGCCGTCTTTGACGGCGTATCCGCCGTAGAACATGCGTGCGGCGGCACGCCCCATCTGGTCGAAGAGATTGCCCCGCGACTCGATTTGCTCACGGTACGATCCTCCTTCGGCCTGCACTTGGCGCACCCGCTCCATCATCTTGTCGCTCGTTTGTGCGTCGAATGCGGGCAATCGGCCGACGCGCGATCCCTGCAGCGCCAGACCGGCCTGCAGCAGCGATGTCTCGATGTACTGGCCGCAGCCGGTGCGCTCCCGGTGGAACAACGCGGCGCAGATGGCCATCGCTCCCGCGAGGCCCGCGTGGTAGTCAGCGGGGGCGGTAGCTGAAATGATCTCGGGTGCGCCGAACTCGTCGACTTTGCCGTCGCCAGCCATGAGCCCAGAGTATGCTTGCGCGACCGCATCCGAACCGGACCGCTGGGCGTGTGGGCCCCGCCGACCAAACCCTGTATTCTCAAAATAGACGAGGTCAGGGCGAAACTGTCGCAAGGTGTCGTAGTCGACGCGGAGGTGCTCAGGGACGCCAGGGCGCGCATTGATGACGAAGACGTCGAAGTTCGCGATCATCCGGTGGACGACATCCTGCACCGCCGGTGACTGCAAATTCATCACGAGCGACCGCTTGCCTCGATTGAGCGAGTGATAGCTCTTGCTCTCACTGGGGATGAATCCGCCAGACGCGCGAGTGCCTTCGCCTCCCGGCGGCTCCACTTTGACTACGTCCGCACCGAGGTCAGCGAGATTCATCCCGCAGTACGGCCCAGCGACGATCTGCGAGACCTCGAACACCTTGATTCCGTCCAACGCCCCACTCATGACAGGCCCTCCGAGCGGATCTTCGACCCGGCCTGTTATACCACAGACGTGAAGATGAGGGCTGTGCTGGAGGCGTGGATAGGGTCGAGGTCGCGAGATCGGTGACTGAGGAGCTGAGCACGAACGAGCCTACTGCGGCACTGTCAGTCGAAGGTGCTTTTGTGCATCGAGCGGATGTGTTGAGCGACATCTTCGGCGAGCATAAGAACTCACATCAGGCCGCACCCCACCAACCTCGATGCCTGCCTATGACGGAAGCTCGCATTTAAGCGCCAACGATCGAGGGAGACCCTTCAAAGTATCAGCCGAGTAACTGAGCCCGGTTGCTTCGAGGGTCAGGACGGATCAACGCTGGCGGCGCGCCGAGCTGGGCGTCTTCGTCGTGATCCTCGCGGCGGCGATGACAGCAGCCATCACCCCAAACAGGATGAGGGCGGAATTGATGGTGGCATGGGAGGCCGCCATGCCGGCATTGCCGGTCCGGGGCGGGTAGATGACCTTCTCGCTAGGGAGTGAGACTGGCGCGTCCGTGACGTCCAGAAGGTTGCCTGAGTTGCCGAACGTCTTCTGTGCGGCAGTGTTGGGGTTGGAGCTCGTCGACGAATCGCTGTCGGAACCGCTGCCGCATCCGGCGATGGTGATGCCTGCCGAAGCAAGCGCCGCGACGATGAGCGTGGTGGAAGTAATGCGAAGTGCGGATCCGGTGTGGGAGCACGTGTGGTTCCCGAACCAGAGGTCATTCTCGATTGCCGGAATGAGCCTCGGTGCGCCCTCTCACAACTAGTAATAGCAGAAACAGCCGTGGGATTGGGGATATGCGGCGCTACAATCCGCTCACAACCGTCGCGGGTGGGCTGTGATCAGGCCACTTCGAAGCGGGCGAAGAGCGGAGCGTGGTCGGGCACTGTGGCGTTCTTGCGGGAGTCCACGTCTTCAGTGATCGAGCGGATGTCGTCGACGAGACTGTCGACCTGCCTCAACCCGCGCAATAACTCCTGGCTCACGAGGATATGGTCGATGAGCTCAGGGTTACCGTTGAACATGCGGCTGTAGTTGTGTTTCTGCGGTAGCCAGCCAGCGAGATTGTTCAGCCGGACATCATCGCCTTGATCCGGGCGGGCAGCAGCGGAGTCGGGTGGTCCCTGAAGCAGTTGCGTCGTGATCGCTCCTGCTTCGTCATTCAGGTCGCCGGCCAAGACGGATGGGGTGGACTCGCCGGCCAGGGCGACATTCATCTGGACGCGGAGGGCAACAGCCTCGGCTGTGCGCCGGAGCAGAGCGAACCCTGCGCCGCGTGCGCGCTCGTGTTCGTCATGGGGGAACCGCCGTCCGTCCGGGTAGGACAGTAGTTTCGACTTCAGGTGCGCGGTAACGACGCGGAGACGCCTATTGCCGGGCAGCCGCACGACGGCGTGCAATGCGCCTCGGCTCATCGCAGTGAGTGACTGTCCATCGGCACTGGGAATGCCGGCCAGGGCGTCTCCGGAGAACAGGTGGAACTGGCGCACGTCCGTGAGCTGACGCCGCGCGAGCACGGCGACGCGGATACCTCGAGGATCGGCGTGTTCGGAGGTGGCCGCGTGCGGGTAACGGCTACTGAGCGCCTGCTGCAGGTCGGCCAGAGCGGAGGGGTGACCCACCTCCTGCAGGGCGAGCACGTCCGGTGCTACTCCCTCGATGATCTTCGCGAGGTAGGCGAGCTTGCGTTGATAGATCGCTTTCGTCGGCGGGCCCGAGGCCGTGCCGGGCGGGAACAGGTTCTCGACGTTCCATGTCATCACGGTGCAAGCGGTCACGTCGATGCTCCTCGTCGCCAGACGATGCGCGTGGATTCCTCGCCGGCATTATCGGACATCGAAGGCGGTGATGGGCGACGCGCTTGCCAGTTGCGCTCAGGAGGTAGCACGGCGGCGATAGAGGTAGGCTCCACCGCCGACGACGGCCGCGAGGACGACTATGCCGATCACTATAAACAGGACAGGGCTGGAGCCGCTGTCTTCGTCGTCCTCACCTCCGGCGCCAACTGCGCCGCCGAAGGGGCGGCCATCGGTGTTTGTGAGGCTATAGCCGGTGCCGATGCTGGCTGTGGGAATACCGCCGGACTCCCACGTCGCGGGCGGTATGGCGATGGCGGGTTCCCCGTCGACGGTGAACGCGATGGCGGCGCCCGCCTCCGGGCCGCATGGGGCATTGACGGGTATCTGCATCAGCCACTCGCCTTTGGGCGTAGCCGTCGTCGAGGCGCACGCTTTTCCATTGATGGACGCCTCGACGTTCTGGCCGGGAGTGAGGCCAGCGCCGTAGAGGACGGCGGGGAGGAACTGGGCAACTGCGGGACGGGCGGCGATGAGGCCCAACGCGAGTGTCACGAACGCGACGGTGGCGATTGCGCCCGGTCGAGCGACCGTCCTGTTTAGCATGAGACTCCTTGCAGTCCGGGAAGTTCGGTGTGCCTTCTGGACGAGCGCGAGTGGGAAGCGGGTGCGGTTGCGCGGCACCAATCTATTTTCCTATGGGTCGCCAACCACTGTCG
>CAYGHU010000004.1:29175-30580 GCA_964349785.1 uncultured Dehalococcoidaceae bacterium
GTCGCCAACCACTGTCGTCACATACCACGTTCATGATGGCTTGTGTTTCGTGGCCCGAGCATGGGTGATGCGAGTTAGAGAACCATGTTCCAGTTGTCATACGTGAGGGAGTCCGAACGCCAGATCGATGGCCTATCAGTCGTGATGAGATCGAGCCTTGCTGGTCCGGCGGCCCTGACGATGCATCGTACACGGACGCTCAGTACGGGTACCGGGCCGTCATGACTTCGTACGCGAGGTTGCCCAGTTGTTGCCCCAATGGGATATCCGCGTACTCCTCGGTGACCTCCTCTGAGAAGAAGGAGATGGCATAGGCGTACTCTGTGCCGCCTCGCTGGAAACGGACGATGCCCGCGTCATTGTCGACATAACCCGTGCTGGCCCAGAGGAAGCCATTCTTGTGGCTGACGACTTCGGGGACGGCGGCAATCAAGTAATTGAGGCCTGGCTTCACGGCCGTCATGTGATGGAGGAGGTAGTCGCGCCACGACGGTTCCGGTATGACTTCGCCGTGCCAGAGGGCAGCCAACGCACGGTTCATCGCGACGGCTGTTACCCAGTTGTCGGGACTCACGCCGATGCTGTCGCCATACGCGGGTGGATGGTCGAGGACGACCGCGTCTAAGCGAAGCTCTTCTTTGATGAGGTCGTGCACTCGCCAGACACCCTCGACGATATCGCCACCGCCGATGACGCTGTACAACTCGTGGGCGGTGGTGGCATTGCTGCTCCAGATCGTGGCACTGATGAGGGCATCGACGTATTCCTGTGGGTAGCGGCCGGACCAGACGTCGCGGACCGCCTGGTACAAGGCGAAGAGATTCACAATGCAACCCGAAAGCCGGGGCTGATCGCCGTTCACGCTCACTGTTTCGCCGGTTTGGAGGTCGGTGACGGCGACGGCGTATTTCCCGGGAACCCAGTATTGCTCGATCGCGCGGGTCATCGCGTCCTGGAGGGCGATCATGTCCTCGGCGGGCTGTGGCGCTTGCTGAGGCGTGACAGCGGCATCCGTCACGGCTGTCGTCGATGCCACCGAGGGTGCCCGGCCCGACGCCGCGGCGCCGGATGCCATATACAGCGTGACGGCTGCGAGAGATACGAACGCTACGAGTGCGCAGACCGTGACACGGGCACGGTTGAGGGTATTGAGCACGCAGCGCTACTCCTCGTCTTGTGGAGAGTGATGGCAATGTGCGCTGACCGACGCGCCGTATCCGGCGACCGCTGCTCGGGGAATGTCGTGAGCCGCCAATCGGAACGATGAAGGGAGGCGCAACCATCGGGTTGTCCCACTTTACCATAGCCGACCACGTGGCGTCGAAGCGGAAGTGGTGCCGAGGGCCAGAATCGAACTGGCGACACCGCGATTTTCAGTCGCGTGCTCTACCGACTGAGCTACCTC
>CAYGHU010000005.1:0-15875 GCA_964349785.1 uncultured Dehalococcoidaceae bacterium
CGTTCACCTCGCGAGGCCGCCCGAGGACGGCAGGGCGGCCGCACGCAGGAGATACAGCGGCTCATCGGGCGCTCCCTGCGCGCCGTCGTGGACCTCGACCGGCTCGGCGAGCAGACCATCACGCTCGACTGCGACGTGATCCAGGCAGACGGCGGCACGCGCACGGCCTCAATCACCGGGGCGTGGGTCGCGCTCGCGATGGCCATCGAGTGGCTGCAGCACGAGAAGCGCCTCCCAACCCAGCCGTTGCGCACGCAGGTCGCGGCCACGTCGGTCGGCATGATGGAGAGCGAGCCCCTGCTCGACCTCGACTACCCGGAGGACTCGAAGGCGGGCGTCGATTTCAACGTCGTCATGCTGGGCACCGGCCAGCTGGTGGAAGTGCAAGGCACAGCCGAAGGCGAGCCCTTCACGCGCAAGCAGATGGACATCCTCGTGGACCTCGCCGAGGCCGGCATCCGCCAGCTCTTTCTCGCACAGCGGGCAGCGCTTGACGAGTGGAAGGCAGCCACTCGGTAGCCGAGGTGGCCAGTCGGTTTGCTTATGACACGTACTCGCCGAGAAACGTCCCACCGAGGATGTGCAGGTGGGCGTGCTCCTGCGACTGCATCGCCTGCCACCCAAAGTTCGACAGCAGCCGGAAGCCTTCGGCGCAATGCTTCCGCCCCATCTCGGCAGCCACCGTCCCCACCTCGCCAAGGTCCTCCCACAGCTCAGACTGGGTCATATGCCGCTTGGGCATGGCCAGCAGCATGACCGGCACCCAGCGCAGCACGTTGCGGATCACGATGACATCGTCGGACTCGTACAGGATCTCCCCAGGCTCCCGGCGCGCGATGATTTCGCAGAACACGCAGTAGCGCTGCATCAATTGAACGGGTACCTTCCGAAGGGATGGCGGACGTGTAGGCGGCCAGTCTAGGGATGCCTGAAAAGCGCCGTCAAATGCCCGGCTTCCACGACTCTCCCGCCGTGAAAGGCATCACGTGACTGAGATTCAGCCGTTTCGAGGGCTACGCTACGATCCCGCCACCGTCCGCCCCAACGATGTCATCGCTCCACCCTACGATGTCGTGGCCGTGGCCGAGGTCGAGGCGCTGCTCGCTCGCTCGCCGTACAACATCGCTCACATCGAGTCCTGTACAGGCACGGACCAGGGGTATGCTCGCGCCGCGGAACTGCTCCGCGAATGGCAGTCGGCGGGCGTACTGCGTCGCGACGAGGCGCCCGCCTACTACGTCTACGAACAGCGCTTCGCCGTACATGGCGAGACGCGCATCCGTCGAGTCTTCCTCGCGCGCATGCGCCTCCATCCGCACGAGGAAGGCATCGTCCGGCCGCACGAAGCCACCCTCTCCGGCCCGAAGGAGGATCGGCTGCGGCTGCTCCGCGCGACGAGGATGAACGTCAGCCCCATCTTCGGGATGTTCGCGGACCCGGAAGGCCGCGCGCGCCTTGCCCTCGAAGCGGTCGCCGCCGCATCTCCCGTGTTCGAGGCCAAAGACGGCCGCGGCGACGAGCACCGGCTCTGGGTGATCGATGCGCCCTCACACATCGAGGCGCTGACCGCCGTTGTTGCTGCCTCACCGGTGACGATTGCGGACGGCCATCATCGCTATCACACCGCCCTGAATTACCTGACGGAGCGCGAGGCGGCCGGCGCGGCCTCTGAGGCGGACCGATACATCCTTACCGGTCTCGTCGCTCAGGACGACCCCGGGCTCCTCGTGCTCCCAATCCATCGCCTCATCGGTGCGGGCATCGTCCCCGATGACCTCGATCGGCGGCTTGGCGAGCTGTATCAGGTCGAGGCAATCGATGCGCCGTGGGACGCTGAAGGCGCGCAACAGGTCTGGGAGCGCGTGCAGGCGGTGGTGGCAAAGAGCGAGGCCTTCGGCGTGATCGGCCTCGCGCCGAAGACGTTCCACCTGCTGACCGCCCGTTCGTCCACCGCCATCGCCAGTGCGATGCCCGCGCACTGGTCCCCCGCATCAAGGGCGCTCCACGTGCTTGTGCTGAGCGAGACGATCCTGCAGCCGTTGCTCGGCCTCGATCCATCTGCTCGTGCCGCCGGGGAGCACATCGCGTTCACGGAAGATGTCGCCGAGGCGTGGCGGCAGGTCGATTCCGGCGAGTACAGCCTGGCCTTCCTCGTCGACCATGTGCACGTCGGCCAGATCGTCGCGGTCGCGGATGCGGGCGAGCTGTTGCCGCAGAAGTCGACGTTCTTCTATCCGAAGCTGGCCACGGGCATGGTGCTCAACCCGCTGGACTGACGTTACGTCAGGTCGATCTGTCGCGCGCTGAAGATGTTGTCGAGGCCCCCGAGGGCTTCGAGCTCTACCGTGGTCAGGGGACGATGCATGCCGAGCACCATGAGCGCCTGGTCGTGTGACCCCGGTTTCGCGCCGACCGACATATAGGACACGTTCACGCCCCACTCGCCGAGGAGCGTCCCCACGCGGCCGATCATACCGGGCCGGTCGACGTTTTCCACCATGAGCACGTAGGGCGCCGCCTGTGGCGAAATATCGACCGCATAGTCGTCTATACCCACCACACGGACACCCGAAGGAGTGTGCGTGGCCGCGACACTGCGCGCGCCGTCCGCACGCAGTACGTGCACGACGATCAGGTTCGCGTATGGGTCGCGTGCCGGACCGCTCTCCTGGTCGATGCGGATGCCGCGCTGCTCGGCGAGTGCGTCCGCGTTCACGGCAGTCACTTTTTGCGTGCTCACACGTTCGAGCATGCCGATGATCACGGACGCACGCAGTGGCCGCACCTCGTGGTTGCCGATCTCTCCCATGTATTCGATGCGCACCCGCTCGAGTTGCCCATCCGCCAGTTGCGTCGCTACGCACGCCGCCAGTTCGGCTGCGTCTAGGTACGGTCCGATGACCGCCATCGTCTCCGGATCGACGAGCGGCGCGTTTACCGCGAATCGCGCTGGCTTCCCGTCGAGGACATCGAGGAGCTCTTCGGCCACCGAGACCGCAGCGCGATCCTGTGCCTCCGTCGTGGATGCCGCCAGATGCGGCGTGACGACGATGCGTTCGGATGTAGTAAGCACGTTCCCGACCGCCGGCTCCTTGCTGAACACGTCGATGGCCGCGCCCGCAACTTGCCCGGACTCCACCGCATCGAACAGGGCTTGCTCGTCGATGAGCGCACCTCGTGCGGTGTTCACGATGCGGATGCCACGCTTCGCTTTGGCGAGGCGGTCGGCGTTGATGAGATTACGCGTGCCCTCGTGCAGGGCCGTGTGGAGCGTGACGAAGTCCGACTCTGCCAGCAACGCATCGAGCTCGCGCAGCTCCACGCCAAGCGCGTTCGCGCGCTCATTCGATACGTAAGGGTCGTACGCCAGTACGCGCATCTGGAACGCTCGCGCACGCCTCGCCACTTCCGTGCCGATCCGTCCGAGCCCGACGATGCCCAGTGTCCGGCCAGCGAGTTCGATGCCCATGTACTTGTTGCGATCCCACCGGCCAGCCCGTAGCGAGGCGTCAGCCTGGGGGATGTTGCGGGCCAGCGCCAACATCAGCGCGAACGCGTGCTCCGCAGCGGACATCGTGTTGGCGAGCGGCGCGTTGACGACCGTCACGCCCCGCTGCGTCGCCGCGTCCACGTCGATGTTGTCGACGCCGACGCCGGCACGTCCGACGACTTCGAGCTGCTGCGCCGCTTCAAGTACGCGCGCAGTGACCTGCGTCTGGCTGCGCACGACGAGGGCATTGACGTCAGCGATAGCCTCGACGAGTTCGTCCTCGCTCAGGCCCGTGCGCACCTGGACATCGTGATGCTGCGCGAGCATGTCGATGCCCTGCTGTGCGAGCGTGTCGGCGATCAGAATGCGGGCCATACGAGTACCGCTCAGGCCAGAGTCGGGGACTTGAAGCCCAGGCGCTCCATCGTCTGTGACACCGCCTGCAGACCATCGTCCACGTCCTGGTCGGTCACCAGTCCGAGGTGCCCAAAGCGGAAGATCTTTCCACTGAGCGATCCCTGGCCGCCCGCAAGCACCGTACTGAACTCCGTCCGAGCCGTCTTCGTGATCAGCGAACCGTCGACGCCCCCAGGCACCTTCACCGCCGTCACCGTGTCGGAGCGGCTGCCCTCCGCCGCAAACAGCTCGAGCCCAAGGTCTTGCAGGCCACGACGGGTCTTCTCCGCCAGCCGGTGATGTCGCTCGTAGACGTTCGGCAAGCCCTCGGCAAACAGCATATCGAGGGCCCGGTCGAGTTGGAAGAACAGCGAGACCGCTGGCGTCCACGGCGTCTGGCCCTTCTCAGCGCTGCCCTTCGCACGCTGTAGGTCAAAGTAGAAGCGCGGCGTGGTACACCGCGCCTGTGCTTCCCAGGCTCGCGGACTGACGCTAACGAAGGCTAGGCCCGGCGCCACCATCCAGCCCTTCTGGGAACCGGACACGACAACATCGAGTCCCCATGCATCGGTTTCCACCGGGATCGAGGACAGCGAGGAGATGGCATCCACGATGAGCAAGCGGTCGTGCTTGCGGACAGCCGCCGCGATCTCCTTCAGCGGGTTCGTCACGCCTGTCGAGGTCTCGTTGTGCGTGACGAGGACAGCCTTGAGCTCCGGATCGGCTGCGAGCGCCTCGTCGATCCGCGCGGGATCCGCCGCGGTGCCGAAGTCGAACGTGAGTTCCGTCGGCTGCCCGCCGTACGTCTGCACGATTTCGAGGAAACGCTTCCCGAAGACGCCGATGGTGACCACCAGCACTTTGTCGCCGGGCGACACGTGGTTAACGACCGCCGCCTCCATGCCGCCACTGCCCGATGTAGTCAGGATCAACACATCGTTCGAGGTCTGGTAGACCTGCTTTACACCCTGAGTAACCCGGGCGACGAGCTCGGCAAACTCCGGGCCACGGTGGTTGATCATGTCGGCGGCGCCGGCCTCGGCCACCTCCCGCGGGACGGGGGTGGGGCCGGGAATACGCAGGTTCACATTGTCTCCTTCAAAGGGGGATCCGAGGTCGATCCGAGGTTTGGATCGTATGGCGCGACTGCTCGTACGGTCAACGAAACGGCGTGAGGATAGCGTCTCTGTCCGTATTGTGGCTGCAACGGGGCTGCATGTACCTCGTCCCGGCGTCGCCGGCTCGGGACCGGGACCGGGACCGCCATGACAACGCCATGACAAGAGGAGCGCAGTGACGAGGGCAGGCCGCTCGTCGGCCGGACTCACTCATCGGGCTGCGGCTTACCCCGGCACTGTCACCGCACCGACCCTACAATTGAGAAGCAGCTTGCGTGGCATACCGGAGGGCGCGATCACGGACGACCGGGCGCTGGCAGTCCTCGAATTTCCAACCGTGCTCCAGCGGCTGGCGCGGTTCGCCACGTTCTCAGCCGGCCGGGAGCGTGCACTGGCCCTACGTCCTGTCGCCGACCGCGAGGCTGTCGTCCGCCGTCAGCGCGAGACTGCCGAGGCGATTCATCTCGATACAACGGGCGTGGACGTGTCCCTCGGCGGGTCGCACGATGTCCGCGAGCGAGCACGCACGGCCGCACGCGGACAGGTGCTCACCATCCTCGATTTGCAGGAGGTCGTGGGCACGATCCGGGCGTCGGAGCGAGTACAGCGCACCTTAGTGCGCGTCGCCGAGGAAGCTCCGTTGCTTGGGGCCATTGGTGGCGGCATCGCCGACCTCCGTCCGCTCCGCTCTCTCATCGAGCAGTCCATCGACGAGCGGGGCGAAATCGCCGATACGGCCAGCCCGGATCTCGCCTCCATCCGGCGCGGACTGAACGCCGCCCACGATCGCCTGCACCAGCGTGTGCAGACCATGTTACGATCATCCGAGGTGCGGTCGGCCCTCCAGGAACCGCTCGTTACGATGCGCGATGGCCGCTATGTATTTCCGGTCCGCGCCGAGGCTCGCAGCGCCATCTCAGGTGTCGTACACGACACCTCCGCGTCCGGCGCGACCGTCTACATCGAGCCGTTCGTCATCGTCGAGCTCGGCAACCGTTGGCGCGAACTGCAGCTACAGGAGCGCCACGAGGTCGAACGCATCCTCCGCGATCTCTCCGGAGCGGTTGGCGAAGCCGCCGACGACCTAGTGGATGCCGTCGAACGCCTGGCCGACATTGACTGCGCGCTCGCGAAAGCGGTCTTCGCCAGAGAGCTACACGCTACGGCCCTGCACCGCCGTGGCAGTGCGCAGCCGTGGCTCGCCAGCGCGCCCGCGCGGCTGCGCCTGGTAGAGGCGCGCCACCCGCTACTTTCTGGTCACGTGGTCCCGATCACCATCGAGGTGGGCGGCGAGGTCAGCGCGCTCCTGATCACTGGACCAAACACAGGCGGCAAGACCGTCGCCCTGAAGACCGCCGGCCTCCTCTGCCTCATGGCGCTCGCGGGCCTTCCCATCCCCGCCGAGGAGGGATCGCAGATTCCCGTCTACGATGCCATCTTCGCGGACATCGGCGACGAGCAATCGATAGCGCAGTCGCTCTCCACCTTTTCCGGACATGTCACCAACATCATCGACATCGTCGAGCGCGCCACGAGCCACTCGCTCGTCCTCCTCGATGAGTTGGGCGCCGGCACTGACCCGACCGAAGGGGCGGCACTCGCCATCGCCATCGCCGAGCGCCTACGGCCGGCCGGCGCGACGTTGATAGCCACGACCCACCACAGCGAGCTCAAGTTGTACGCCCATCGGACGCCCGGCGTCATGAACGCTTCGGTGGAGTTCGACGTCGAGACATTGTCCCCCACCTATCGGCTCACGCTCGGGCTCCCCGGCCAGTCCAACGCCCTCGCGATCGCTTCCCGCCTAGGCATGCCGCCGGACATCATCGAGGCTGCTCGGGCGGGGCTTTCGAGCGAACAGCAAGAACTCGGAACCGTGCTCGCCGACCTCCGGGTACAACTCACCGCAGCGGAGGAGCGGGCCGCTAGCGCCGCCAGTGCGCTCAACGAAGCCGATGCGTTGCGCGCAGACTACGAGGCGCGTCTTACCGCCCTCACGGCCGAAACCGAGGATCTCAGGCAAGAATCCCGCCGTCGCGTGCGCGCCGAGCTGCGCGAGACAGAGCGCCTGGTGCAACGGACGCGGCGGCAGGTTGAGGCCGCCCGCCTCGATCAGGCCAATGTTGAACTCGACCGCGCCCGTCGTTCGGTGCAAGCGCTCGTGCCGGAGCCCGAACCAGCGCCGCCGGCGTCAGTCGCCGTAAGCACCATCGTCGTTCCGGGTTATTCCGTCTGGCTCCGTGGGATCGCCAGTCCCGGAGAGGCGCTGACCGCGCCCGATGCGTCAGGCGAATTCGATGTCCAGCTCGGCGCGCTCCGCACGCGAGTGCGCATACAGCAAGTGGAACGGAGTGCGCCTCCGGGCTTGGCGGCTCCGCCTCGCACCTACGCGCCCCCGCCGCCGGTTGCCGTCGCGAATGAGATCGAAGTCCGAGGCCAGACCCTCGACGAAGCGATGCCCCGCGTCGAGGAGTTCCTCGACCTGGCCGCGCGGGCCGGAAAGCATCGTGTCTTCGTCATCCATGGCAAGGGCACCGGGACGCTTCGGCGCGCCGTGCGTGACCTGCTCGCACAGCATCCGCTCGTCACTTCGTTTGAAACCGCGGCGCGCCAGGAAGGTGGCGAGGGCGTAACGGTCGCCTATCTCGCTGGCGTCCACTGAAGAGGACTATGCGACGCGCTCCTCGCGCAGGTGGCACCGGTCATTCAGTGCCACGATCACAGGCTGACCGCGCTCGTGCGTCACGACCATGATGCCGCAGTTCGCTGTGTACATCTGTACATGCTCATGCGCCGGAAGCCCGCAGAGCGAACCGACCAGTGCGCCGAATACCCCACCGTGGATAACAACGATAGCGGTAGAAGCCTCGTGCCGGACATGGAGTTCGTCGAACTGGCGGCGCACTCGCGTGCGGAACACTTCCATACCCTCTTCACCTGGTACGGACCCGACTCCCCAATCCCGGTCGAGGAGCCCCCAGCGTGCCGCCGCGTCCTCCCAGCGCAGTCCTTGCGCCTCGCCAAAACCGTACTCGCGCAAATCGGGTAATTCGATGACTGGCAGGCCGGTCGCGGCGCCAACGATATCCGCCGTCTGCCGTGCACGCAGCAGTGGGCTCGCGTACAACGCGACCACCCCTGCCGAAGCGAGACGACGGGCGGCCGCCGCCGCCTGGACGAAACCTCGATCCGTCAGTGGCAGTTCCAGCCAGCCTTGGATCACTCGATCGACATTGCCTTCGGACTCCCCGTGACGGAGAAAAATCAGTGTCACCGCGCAGTGGCCTCTAATCCGGTTATCCCGTCGATCCGTCGCTCCAACAGCATGTCGAGAAACTGCGATAGCACCCGCGCTGTGGCCCCAAAAATGAGGTGCTCGTCGTGGCGGTACGCCCGCATCTCTTGCCCAAGCGGGTTGGTCGTCCATTCCCACCCCTGGCCGCTGAGCAGGTACGGGACGGGGACTTCGAGCAACATCTCCATCTCGATGCTCGCGATCTGGAACGGGTAGGGCGACGGCTCCGTGATCGCCCCCACGTACGGCGTCATCGCGAAGTTCGTCCGAGTTACCACATCGTCGAGGCGTCCGAACACCTCGATGTGCGACCGTGCAACTCCGATCTCCTCCTCCGTCTCACGGAGGGCGGTGACCAACAGCGACTCGTCCTCGGGATCCCTGCCGCCGCCCGGCAGGCTGATCTCCCCCTTGTGATGCTCGACGTGCTGGCTGCGAACCTGGAACAGCAGGTGTTCCAGGCCATCCCGCTCGTAGAGAAGCAGCAGCACCGCCGAGGGCATATGTCCGCCATTGGGATCGGCGAGCACTGGCTGGTAGCCGCTAACGATTTCACGAATCAGCTCGCGCATAGCCACCTCGAAACGACCGAGCGGGAATCGCGACGTCTCAATGGTCTCAATGGTGGGCCCGCCAGGATTCGAACCTGGGACCGATCGGTTATGAGCCGACTGCTCTAGGCCGCTGAGCTACAGGCCCGGTATGCCAGATGACGTCAACCCGAGTATACGCCCACCTCTGACGTCGACGTCATCCCATTGACCCAAGCTGCCGGCCGCCGAGGATATGCAAGTGTAGATGGTGCACCGTCTGGTGCGCATCGGGTCCGTTGTTCATGACGAGCCGGTACCCACGCTCGCCAAGCCCAAGGTCCAGCGCGATCTTACTCGCCACCACGATCATGCGGCCTACCCAGTCCGCGTCCTGCTCTCCGATCGCGGCGGGCCCCACGCGCGCCTCGCGGCGCGGGATGACCAGCACATGCACCGGGGCCGCCGGAGCGATGTCGCGGAACGCGATGAACTCCTCGTCCTCGTAGACGCGGTCGCTCGGCACCTCGTCCCGGAGGATCCGCGCGAAGATGTTGCCGGGGTCGTAATCAGCACCCATCGTCCCTCCCCAGGGGAAATTCTACCCGGCGATGACCGGCAAGCGCTGCAGCCCTCTCAACGCGAATGTGCCCCCTCGCTCCGGCTTACCGGCAAGGGTCAACGACGGGAATCGGCGCACTGTCAACTCGAATGCTACTTGCGCCTCCAGCCGTGCGAGAGGCGCACCGAGGCAGAAGTGGATGCCGAACCCGAAGCTCAAATGGCGCTTCTCCTCGCGCTGGATGTCGAGCCGATCCGGCTCTGGGAATCGAGCCGGATCACGGTTCGCAGCACCGATCATCACAAGCAGTGCATCGCCGGCGCGGATCGACTTCCCGCCGAGTTCCACATCGCTTCTAGCAATGCGAATCAGCCCCTGCACCGGGCTGTCGTAACGCAGAAACTCCTCAACCGCTTCCGGAATAGTCGAAGGGTCATCGCGCAATATCGCGCCCTGGTCGGGCTCGTTCAACAACGCCAGCATGCCGTTGCCGATGAGATTGATCGTCGTCTCATGTCCAGCCACCAGCAGGACGATGATGAACGCCAGCAGTTCGTCGCGCGTCAACTGGCTCCCGCCGTCCTCTGCCTGTACGAGCGCGGTGATCAAGTCCTCGCGAGGATCGCGTCGCCGCTCCTCCACGAACTGCGTCAGGTACTCGATCAATTCGGTGGACGCGCGCTTCGTCGACTCGATTGACGTTGGGGCGCTGAACAAGTTGGTCGTCGTGTCCGCGATCGCCGTCGACCAGCGTTTGAACAGATCCCGATCGGACGCGGGCACGCCCAGCAGCTCCGCGATCACCACTACGGGAAGGGGGAGCGCCAGCGTCGACACAAGGTCGAACGACTCGCTCACCGGCGCGTGGTCGAGGAGGTCTTCCGTGATCTCCTCGATACGGCCGCGCAGCCTCTCGACGACCCGCGGGGTGAAGGCTCGGGTAACGATGCCGCGGAGCCGTGTGTGCACGGGGGGGTCAGAGTTCAGCACCGTCGGCACTTCCCCCAGCGGGAACTCACGCCGTTGTTGCTGGAACTGGCGTGCGATCTGGCTCGTCGCCAGCATCGAGTCGTTCGAGAACGTCTGCTGGTCACGCAGCACCTGCTCGCACTCGGCGTACGAGGTCAGCACCCACGCCTGCAACGTGGGGCTAAAATGCACCGGTTCCGAGGCACGAAGCGCCGCGTATGCCGGATACGGATTCTGAGCGAACGAGGGCAAGAATGGATTGAAGATCGCCATGACCTCTCGATCCTACCGCTCCCGCGCTATCCCTGCTCATCGTTTGCGAGGGTCGAAGCACACCCGTACGCTGGTAGCAGCAGGCAGGTTCATCCTGACGGAGCTACCCACGTGTCATCGCATCCACAACTCTCATCCGTCCGCGCACCCTCCGGCCGCTGGCGGCGCTTCGTGCCGCTTACCGGCACGATCGTCGTCCTTTGGGTGCGCTGGCGCTGGTTGCGAGTCAAACGGCATATCTTCGGCGAAGAGCGCATGGCGGACGCCACACACCGATTCCACATGAGTGCGGCCCGCGCAGTTGCCCGCCGTGCCGTGCGCCAGCAGGGCCTCATCATCAAGACCTGTCAATTCCTCGGCAGCCGTGCGGACATCCTCATGGAGGAGTACGTGCAGGTCCTTTCGATGCTGCACGACTCCGTCCCACCTCGTCCGTGGCCGGAGATGCGCCGAGTGATCGAGTCCGAATTCGGTGCACCCGTCGACGAGCTGTACGCCGAATTCGACACCAACGCCGTCGCCGCGGCGTCGCTCGCTCAGGTGTATCGCGCCCGTACGCACGACAGCCGCGATGTGGCCGTGAAGGTGCAGTATCCAGGCATCGAGAACGTCGTGAACTGGGATCTGCAGACCATCCGCTTCCTCGCCAACGTATGGGCGCGCATCGAGAACGTCATCGACTTTCGTCCCGTTGTCGAGGAGATGGAACGCAACGCGCCCGAAGAGGTGGACTTCGTCCACGAAGGCCACGGCGCGGAAGAAATCGCTGACCTGCTCCGGGAGCGCGAGGACGTCGTGATCCCGGGCATCGTCTGGGAGCGGTCGAGCCGGCGCGTGCTGACGATGGACTTTCTCGACGGCATCAAAGTGACCGATGTCGAAGCGCTCCGTGAAGCGGGCATCGAAACCACCGAGGTCGCCGACTCGCTCATCGACCTCTACAACGTAATGATCCTGCGGCACGGCATGTTCCACGCCGACCCGCATCCCGGCAACCTGCTTGTGCTGCCACCAGAAGAACCCGGTGCTCCCGCGCGCATCGGACTCATCGACTTCGGGCTAACCAAGCGCCTGCCCGAGGAGTTCCGCCAGCAGGTCATCGTCCTCACCAGCGCCATCGTCGCGCAGCACCGCCGGCAGGTCACCGAAGCGATGGAGGACATGGGTTTCCGCACCCGTGTCCGAGACGAGGACACCTACTACGCCCTTGGGGAGGCCTTTCTGGGCGATGTCCTGCGGTCAGGCAAGGCCTACGCCGACCAGGCGCTGTTCGCGGAAGTCAACGTCCAACTCGGCCGCGTGCTGCGCGCAAACCCCCTTGTCGAAGTCCCCGGTGACGTCATCCTCATCGCTCGAGTCATGGGACTGCTCTCCGGCATCGGCCGTACGCTCGAGTCTCAGACAGACCTCCTCGAATCGCTTATCCCCTATCTCGAGCAGGAGACCGCCGACGAAGCGGCGTCCTGAACGACGCGAAGCCCCCTCAACCGTTCTCCCCTCTTGCATCACCTTGCTACGCTGTCCGGCGTGACCGAATCATCGCGAACAAATGATCTGCCATACCGAGTGGCACTCCATCGCGTCCCGCGGATGGGAAGTGTCCGCTTCGCCCTCCTCGAGGCGGCCTTCCCAACGCTTGAGGAGGCATGGCGCGCTGATGCGGGTGCGCTCCACGCGGCCGGCCTCGATACCCGTACCGCCCAGGCTATCGTGCGCGCCCATACAGAGACCGACCCGTTCGAGGAGATCGCACGCCTCGATCGCGCAGGCGTGCAGGCATTAGCGCCGTCTGACCCGTACTACCCGTCCCGGCTCAAAGAGATCGCGGATGCGCCGCCGCTGCTGTACGTCCGAGGTGACTGGACGCCCGACGATGAATGGAGCGTCGCCGTCGTCGGGACGCGCCGTGCGACAGCGTACGGCAGACAGGCCGCCGAAGAATTTGCGCGGGGCCTGGCCGCCAACCGGGTGACCGTCGTCTCAGGTCTCGCGCGGGGCATCGACACAGTCGCTCACCGCGCGACACTCGATGCTGGCGGCCGCACCGTCGCCGTGCTGGCGAACGGCCTCGATACGATCTATCCGCCGGAGAACGCGCGTCTCGCCGACGAAATAGCGCAACATGGAGCGCTCGTCACGGACTACCCGCTCGGGACGAAGCCACGCGCTGATTTTTTCCCGCGCCGCAATCGTATTATGTCAGGAGTGGCATTGGGTACCCTTGTCGTGGAGGGCGACCACAAGAGCGGTGCGATGATCACCGCGAAATTTGCGCTTGAACAGGATCGAGAGGTCTTCATCGTCCCAGGCTCTATTTTCTCACCCCAGTCGCGTGGTCCGCTGGCCCTCATGAAAGACGGCGCGGCTCCGGTCGCCTCAACGGAGGACATCCTCGAGGCGCTGAATCTGACAATGATTGGCGCCCAGATGGACTTCGGCCGCGCGATGCCGCCTGACGACCCCGAGGAGCGCACATTGATGACCGCCCTCTCGCGCGAACCGAAGCATGTGGACGAGATCGTGCGCGAGAGTGGGCTGGCGGCGGCTACCGTTTCGGCCACGCTCGCGTTGCTCGAATTGAAGGGCCTCGTGCGCAACATGGGTGGCATGCAGTACGTTCGAGTGCGGGAGGATGCGGCCGTATACGGCGTGTCCGAAGGCAGGAGCATCGTTTGACCACTGAACCCAAGCGCCGCCGTACGACCCGTGCGAACTCGGGGAAGAGCCTCGTGATCGTCGAGTCGCCCGCCAAGGCGCGGACGATCGCGCGCTTTCTGGGCCCTGAATACATAGTGGAATCTTCAATCGGCCACGTCCGCGACCTGCCCTCGAAGGCAGCCGAGATACCTGAGAAGTACAAGGGGCAACCTTGGGCGCGTCTCGGCGTCGATGTCGATCACGATTTCGAGCCACTCTACATCGTGCCGTCCACGAAGAAGCAGCAGGTCACCAAACTCAAGCAACTGCTGAAGGGCGCTGACCAACTCTACCTCGCCACGGACGAGGACCGCGAGGGCGAGGCCATCGCCTGGCACCTCCGCGAAGTGCTCAACCCCAAGGTCCCCGTCAAACGCATGGTCTTCCACGAGATCACATCTACCGCCATCGAAGACGCGATCGAGCACCCGCGCGAGATCGACCAGAATCTCGTCGAGGCGCAAGAGGCGCGGCGTATCCTCGACCGCCTCTACGGCTACGAGGTCTCGCCTGTCCTGTGGAAGAAGGTTCGCCCGAGATTGTCCGCCGGGCGCGTGCAATCAGCGGCAATCCGCATCGTGGTCGCGCGTGAGCGGGAGCGCATGCGCTTTGTCGCCGCCTCCTTCTGGGACGTTGACGCTACGCTTCGAGTTCGGAATGGCACTGACGCCGAAGTAAGCGCTCGGCTCGTCGAGCTCGCCGGGAGGCGGATTGCCTCCGGCCGTGACTTTGACCCCGCGACCGGCCGGTTAGCGCACGACGACACCGTCACATTGCTCACCAAGGACGACGCCCGCTCAGTCGCCGAAGCGCTGGTAGGCACAACAACCGCTGTCACCGAGGTCAACGAACGGCCATTCACACAACGGCCAGCGCCGCCGTTCATCACCTCGACGTTGCAGCAGGAAGCCGGGCGCAAGCTTCGCTACTCGGCGCAGCGCACGATGTCGGCGGCCCAGTCGCTGTACGAAAACGGCTACATCACCTACATGCGCACGGACTCCACCAACCTGTCGACTCAGGCCCTCGATGCCGCCCGCGCCCAGGTGCGCCAGTTGTACGGTAGCGACTACCTGCCTGAGCAGCCTCGGCAATACACGACTCGAAGCAAAGGCGCGCAAGAAGCGCACGAGGCAATTCGGCCAGCCGGTGACGCGTTCCGTACTCCCGAAAGCCTCCGCAGCGAGCTCGATCCCGACGCCTACCGCCTCTACGAGCTCGTCTGGATGCGCACCGTAGCGTCGCAAATGCGCGACGCTACTGGGTTCCGGACCAACGTGCGTCTGCGGGCCGAAGCAGGTACGCACGGCGTCGCGACCTTCACTACGTCCGGCAAAGTCATCACGTTCCCCGGCTTTCTGCGGGCATACGTCGAGGGTTCCGACGACCCGGACGCCGAGCTCGACGAACAGGAGCGCGTCCTACCACCACTGTCGGTCGGGCAGGAACTGGACACGACCGAGGTAGAGGCGCGTGGCCACGAGACACAGCCTCCCGCCCGTTACACAGAGGCCAGCCTGATCCGCGAGCTCGAGGAGCGCGGCATCGGTCGGCCGTCCACCTACGCCTCGATCATCGGCACTATCCAGGACCGTGGGTACGTGCAGAAGCGGGGATCAGCGCTTGTGCCCACATTCGTGGCGTTCGCGGTCGTGAATCTGCTGGAGCAGCATTTTCGCGAGCTCGTCGACCTCGATTTCACGGCGCGCATGGAGAGCGACCTCGATGAGGTCGCGACGGGCGTCATCGAGGCGACCCCATGGCTACGCCGCTTCTACTTTGGCGACCCGGCCGCGCCAGCCGATGGCCTGACAGCCGAAGGCCTGAAGCGACGTATCGGCTCCGGCTGGGAAGCGATCGACGCCCGCGAAGTGTCATCGATACCGCTCGGTATTGACGAGCAAGGGCGCACGGTAGCGGTGCGTGTCGGACGCTACGGCCCGTACGTCCAGGCGGGGGATGACGAGGTTCGGGCCAGCCTGCCGGACGACACGCCGCCGGATGAGCTGGACCTGCCGAAGGCGATCAGCCTGCTCGAACGCGCGGCGCTCGGCGACCAGCCGCTCGGCGTCGATCCTGAGACCAGCCTGCTGGTCTACCTGAAGAGCGGACGTTACGGCCCGTACGTCCAGCTCGGTGACGACGAAGAGAACGACGGCAAGCCCAGGCGGGCTTCGCTCTGGCCGAACATGAGCCCCGAAACGATCACGCTCGGCGAGGCGCGCATGCTGCTCTCCTTCCCTCGTACGCTCGGCGTCCATCCCGCCACCAGCGAGCCGATCACCGCACAGGACGGACCCCTCGGCCCCTATATAAAGATGGGTAACGAGAGCCGCAGTTTGCAAGATCACAACCAGCTTGCCGCGATCACGCTCGAAGAAGCGGTCGCGCTGCTCGCCGAGCCTCGCAAGGGCCGCGCGAGGGCCGCTTCCATCCTCGCCGACCTCGGGGCGCACCCCGACACAGGCGCGGCCATCACCGTGCGCAGCGGCCGGTTCGGCCCGTATGTCACCGACGGCGCCGTGAATGCCTCGCTCCCGAAGGG